>JANLSF010000215.1:0-1561 GCA_031362285.1 Gemmatimonadota bacterium
CCGAGCCCAGGTTGCAGACGACGTACGGGAGCAGCGGCTGCTCACCGCAGGGGTTGGTGGCCTCGTACGCGCCGAGGTGCGGCACGGGATTGTACTTGTTGGCCTCGTCGATGAAGAACACGCCGGGCTCGCCGGTGCGCCAGGCACCCATGATCATCTTGTCCCACACCTCGCGCGCGCTGGCCTGCCCCGTCACCTGCTTGAGGCTCGGGTCGTACAGGTCATACATCGCGTCGGCCTTCACCGCCTCCATGAACGCCGTGGTGACGCCCACCGAGATGTTGAAGTTCACGTTCTGCGTCAGGTCTTCCTTGCAGGCAATGAACTCCATGATGTCCGGGTGGTCCACGCGCAAAATGCCCATGTTGGCGCCGCGCCGCGTGCCCCCCTGCTTCACCGCGTCGGTGCTGGCGTCATAGAGCTTCATGAAGCTCACCGGGCCGCTGGCGACGCCGGTGGTGGAGCGCACCATGCTCCCCTTGCTCCGCAGGCGCGAGAAGGAGAAGCCGGTGCCGCCGCCACTCTGGTGGATGAGCGCCATGGAGCGCAGCGTGTCGTAGATGCCGTTGCTGCCGTTCGACAGCGCGTCCTCGACCGGCAACACGAAACAGGCCGACAGCTGCCCCAGCGGACGGCCGGCGTTCATGAGCGTCGGCGAGTTCGGCTCGAAGCGGCGCTGCGTCATCAGCGCGTAGAACTCCGTGGCCGTCGCCGCCACTTGCGCCTCGGTCGCGCCGTAGCGCCGATCGGCCTCGGCCACCACCGTGGCCACGCGCCAGAACATGGCCTCGGGACTCTCGACCGGCTTTCCCTTCGCGTCCTTGACGAGATAGCGCTTCTCGAGGACGGTGCGCGCATTCTTGCTGAGCGTCGCGGGGACAGCGGGCGGAGTCGAGGACAAGGTCATGCGGCGTGTCTCCTGGTGCGTGAATCGAGGCGGGAAGCGGTAACGAAACGGCAAAAATGCGCCACAGGGTCCGTTCTGCGTCTGTTCTGTAGCGGGGGGTCAAGCTAGGGGCGCTCGTGAAACCGCGCCAGCCACGAGGTATCTCCTTGCATAGGTGCGAGTTACGAAATCAACATCACGAATGATGAGCCGTGTCACGAAGTCCACCCTGCCCGAATTGCGACATTGGTGCTCCGATGATGATGCGACAAACACCACCTTCGCGCCAGCGATCTTGGGCATTGACAAACCCTTTCGTATCAACCCGTTACGAACTTCTACGTAGCTTGCGACCAATTCCCTGACAGCCGCCCTCGTGACACCGGCGTGACGCACCGAGGGGCGCCGCTCGCGACGCCCGTTGCTCGCTGGCACGTGCACCGCCACAGGGGAAAGACGGGGCAGCGCGCACGGCGTAACGTCACGATCCGGCCCGCCTCATGGCGACCACTGGGGGAACTCCCCCGCGCGGTGACGCGCCGCCAGCGCCACATACACCTGCGCATTCACCCGTGTCCGCTCGGCCATCGCCGCGTCCACCGGCTTCACCACCTTCGCCGGCACGCCAAGCACGATCGATCCCGGCGGGATGATGGCCCCCTCGGGGACCACGGC
>JANLSF010000238.1:0-5204 GCA_031362285.1 Gemmatimonadota bacterium
GTGATGCGCGTGATCAGGCTGCGCGGTGCGAACGCCGCGAGCGAACCCGGCATGCCGGGCGACAGCCCGGCCGTCACCCCGGCGCAGCTCGGCGTCGGCTTCGTCACGAACTTCTTCGACACGTTGGGCATCGGGTCGTTCGCCACGTCGACCTCGATCTTCCGCTTCACGAAGACGGTGCCGGACGAGCGCATTCCCGGCACCCTGAACGTCGGGCACGCGATCCCGGCCATGTTGCAGGCGTTCATCTTCACGCAGGTCGTCCCCGTCGAGGCCACGACGCTGTTCCTCATGATTGCGGCGGCCATCGTCGGCGCCTGGATGGGAGCCGGCATCGTCGCCGGCCTGCCGCGTCGGCAGGTGCAGATCGGCATGGGCGTGTGCCTGACGGGGGCCGCGCTGCTCATGATGTCGTCGCTGTTCAACTGGACGCCGACGGGCGGGGACGCGTTTGCCCTGACGGGCGTCAAGCTTGCCATCGGCGTGGGCACGAACTTCGTGCTCGGCGTGCTGATGACGCTCGGGATCGGCCTCTACGCGCCGTGCATGATCGCGGTGAGCATGCTTGGCATGAACCCCACCTCCGCCTTCCCGATCATGATGGGCTCCTGCGCCTTCCTCATGCCCGTGGCGGGCCGGCGGTTCGTGCTCAAGGGAAGCCTCGCGAGCGGCACGTCGCTCGCGCTGACCCTCGGAGGCATTCCCGCGGTGCTCATCGCCGCCTACATCGTGAAGTCGCTGCCGCTCACGGCCGTGAAGTGGCTCGTGGTGGTGGTGGTGCTGTACACGGCGGCCGGGCTCCTGCGTTCCGCAACGCGGAAGGAGCCCGCCTAGGCCGCCCGGCGCGTCGGCGGGGACAGGGGACCGGTCGCCTCGCGCGGCCGGTCCCTACGTCCATTCGGGATCAGTGTCCGCTGCGCTCGACGGCGCGGCCGGTGAAGTTCTCCGTGCTCACGTTTCGGCCGCCGTTCAGCGAGCGGACGTACGTGACGAGCATCCAGACCTGGTCGTTGGCGATGCGACCGCCCCAGGCGGGCATGCCGTCCGGGCGCCCCTGGTAGATGGACTCGAACACCTCCCCGGCGCTGCCGCCGAAGTGCCAGCGCCCGTCGGCGAGCGACGGGCCGATGGCGCCATTGCCGTCGGCGCCATGACAGTCCACGCAGTTGTACGAGACGAACAGCTTCGCGCCCGTCGCGAGCGCCTGCGCGTTCCGCTCGTACGGATTGACGAGGGCCAGCGGACGGTCGTGGGCCGGCCATCCGACGGGGTACGTCTCGGGATGCGAGACGAAGCGCAGGGAGTCGGCGCCGGCAAACGCGCCGGCCCCGCTTTGGCTCGTGCGCTCGACGACGTTCGCCGCGGGCGCCAGCCCGACGCGCAGGAAGACCCCCGTCGCCCCCGCCGTCATGGTCGCCAGCAGCAGGTGGGGCACGAGAGCCCGAAGGGTGCGCAGGTCAGGCATCAGTCGATTGCGAACACGAACAGTTCGCCTCCCCAGCTGGTCCACTTCGCGAGTCCCGGAAGGGTCGTCCCGCGTTCCCGCACGTCGTATGGCAGGTTGGCTGCAACATCGCCGGCAATCAACAGTCCCATGTCCCCGCCGATGCCCGCGTAGATGGCCACGTACTGCTTGCCATCGGGACCGCGGTACGTGATCGGGTTCCCGACCACGCCGGAGCCCACCTTGAACTTCCACAGGGGAGTGCCCGTCTTCGCGTCCACCGCCTTGAACCAGCCATCGAGCGTTCCGTAGAACGCCACCCCGCCCTTCGTGACGAGCACGCCGCTCCAGACGGGGAAGGGCTCCTTGATCCCCCACGCCTTGGTGCCGGTGCTGGCATCCCACGCGATGAACTCGCCGCCAAAGCCGCCCGCGCCCAGCATTTCGGGGGCATCGGCGCCGATGTACGGGGTGCCGGGGATGTAGCTCACCGGCCGCGCCTTGAAGTCCATGCACAGGTTCACCGTGGGCACGTAGAACAACCCCGTCTGCGGCGAGAAGGCGGCCGGCTGCTGGTTCTTGCCGCCTTCGAGGCTCGGACAGATCCCCTTCACGAGCCGCTCGTCCTGGGTGGTCTTCTCGGGATTCAGGATCGGACGGCCAGTCTTGAGGTCGATACCCGTGGACCAGTTCACGTGCACGAACGGCTCGGCGAGGATGATCTCGCCCGTGACGCGATCAATGGTGTAGGCGTACCCGTTCCGGTCGAAGTGGACAAGGGCCTTGCGCGGGGCCCCCTTCACCGTGAGGTCGACGAGGATGTTCTCGTTCACCGCGTCGTAGTCCCACATGTCGTGCGGCGTGACCTGCACCACCCAGCGCAGCTTCCCCGTGTCGGCATCCCTCGCCAGGATGGCGCACGTCCACTTGTTGTCGCCGGGACGCATGCGGACGTTCCACGGGCCGGGATTCGACGTTCCGTAGTAGACGAGGTTGAGCGCCGGGTCGTACGACACCCAGCCCCACGAGACGCCGCCCCCCTGTTTCCAGCTCTCTCCCGGCCAACTCGTCTGGCCAAGGTTCGTGCCCTGGTCATGGGCGTAGAACGGCTTGAAGTCCGACGGGTCGATGAGCATGTCCTTGTCGGGGCCCACGTTGTACGCGCGCCAGAGGAGCTTGCCGGTTCGCGCGTCGAGGGCGCCCAGCCAGCCCCGCACGCCGAACTCCCCACCACTCGAGCCGACGATGACCTTTCCCTTCACCACGATGGGGGCCATGGTGATCGTCTCGCCCAGCGAGACATCGCCCATGCGGGTTCTCCACCGCTCCACGCCGGTCGCGGCATCGACCGCGACGGTGTGGCCGTCCAATAGGTTGTAGATCACGAGCCCCTCGAAGTACGACGCGCCGCGGTTCACGACGTCGCAACAGGCGCGACCGGCGGCGGCCTGCGCATTCTCCGGTCGGAACCGCCACTTGAGCGGTTGCCCTTCGGTCTTGAGATCCACCGCGTACGCCACGTTGGGGTAGGGCGTCACGATGTACATGGTGTGGTCGATCACGAGCGGCTGCCCCTCATGGCCGCGCAAGACCCCCGTGGAGAGCGCCCACGCCACGTGCAGCGACTTCACGTTGGCGGGCGTCACGTCCTCCAGCTCGGAGTAGCGGGAATTGCTGTAGTCCCCACCGGGCATCGGCCAGTCGCCCGGCGGGCCCGGGCGCGGTACGGCAATGCGGGCGTTGGACGCGAGCGCACTGGCGGCCGCCCCGGTGGCCGACTTCACGCCGCCCGATTCCGGCGCCTTGGCGGCGGCGCCACCGCCCGCGTCGGCACACGCCGCGCATGCCAGGAGGATGCCAACGAGGACCGCAGGGCGCGCGCGCGTCATGTGTCGGGGGAAGGGGGGGACGTCCGCCAAAGATATGGCCCGACGAGGCGCTGGCGTCCAGCCAAGTCGCGGCGGCGGCCCCCGCGCAAGCGCGCGCCATCGCGCGCGCCATCGCGCGCGCCATCGCAGGCGCTACCTTTCCCGGCCTATGTCCATGCGCGAACAACTAGAGCTCCTCGAGCGCCGGCGCGCCGAGTCCGAGCTGGGGGGGGGACCGGAGCGGATCAAGGCGCAGCACGCCAAGGGGAAGCTCTCGGCTCGCGAGCGCCTCGACGTCCTGCTCGACGAGGGCTCGTTCACCGAACTCGACCGGTTCGTCACGCACCGGTCGCATGACTTCGGCATCGAGACGCAGCAGGTCTACGGCGATGGCGTCGTGACCGGCTCGGGCCGCATCAATGGCCGGCCGGTGTACGTCTTCTCCCAGGACTTCACGGTCTTCGGTGGTTCGCTGTCGGAGTCGTTCGCCGAGAAGATCTGCAAGATCATGGACCTCGCGGTGCGCAACGGCTGCCCGGTCATCGGGCTCAACGACTCCGGCGGCGCACGCATCCAGGAGGGCGTGGTGTCACTCGGGGGCTATGCCGAGATCTTCCTCCGCAACACGATGGCCTCGGGCGTCGTGCCCCAGATCTCGGCCATCCTCGGCCCCTGCGCCGGCGGCGCCGTGTACTCGCCCGCGATCACCGACTTCATCTTCATGGTGAAGGGGACGAGCTACATGTTCGTCACCGGCCCGAACGTCGTGAAGACGGTGACGCACGAGGACGTGACGATGGAGCACCTGGGCGGCGCCGAGACGCACGCCGGCACGAGCGGGGTGTCGCACTTCACGCACGACTCCGAGATCGCGTCGCTGCAGGCGATTCGTGAACTCCTCGCCTACCTCCCGCAGAACAACCTCGGGGAGCCGCCGCGCGGAGCCGGGACCGACCCGCGCGACCGGTGCGACGAGGCGCTGCTGGACATCATCCCGGAACATCCGAACAAGCCGTACGACATGCACGACGTGCTGCGCCGCGTGCTCGACGACGGCGTGTTCTACGAGGTGCATCGCGACTTCGCCGGCAACATCCTCTGCGGCTTCGCGCACCTGGGGGGCCACAGCGTGGGGATCGTGGCCAACCAGCCGGCCATGCTCGCCGGCGTCCTCGACATCAACGCGTCGACCAAGGCGGCGCGGTTCATCCGCTTCTGCGATGCGTTCAACGTGCCCATCGTCACCTTCGAGGTCGTGCCCGGCTTCCTGCCGGGCGTGGCCCAGGAGCATGGTGGCATCATCAAGCACGGGGCCAAGCTGCTCTACGCCTACTGCGAGGCCACGGTCCCGAAGCTCACCGTGATCACGCGCAAGGCCTACGGGGGCGCGTACGACGTCATGAGTTCCAAGCACA
Source organism: Gemmatimonadota bacterium (assembly GCA_031362285.1). GTDB lineage: Bacteria > Gemmatimonadota > Gemmatimonadetes > Gemmatimonadales > Gemmatimonadaceae > JACPPC01. Next base: position 4,728 of record JANLSF010000238.1, read on the forward strand.
TCCGGGGCGACTACAACGTGGCGTGGCCGTCGGCGGAGATTGCCGTGATGGGACCCAAGGGCGCGGTGGAGATCCTGTTCCGAAAGTAAATCGCCGAAGCCAGGGACCCGGTGGCCGCCACCGACGCGCGCGTGGCCGAGTACACGGCCAAGTTCGCGAACCCCTACGTGGCCGCCTCGCGCGGCTACCTCGACGACATCATCGACCCGCGCGAGACGCGGCCCCGGCTCATCGAGGCGCTCGACACGCTGGCCACCAAGCGCGACCGCAACCCCCCCAAGAAGCACGGCAACATCCCGCTCTGACTCTCCGGGTCCCGATGTTCAAGAAACTCCTCGTCGCCAACCGGGGCGAGATCGCCCTTCGCATCATCCGCGCCTGCCAGGAACTTGGCGTGCGCTCCGTGGCCGTCTACTCGGACGCCGACGCGCAGGCCCCGCACGTGCGGGAGGCCGACGAGGCGGTGCGCATCGGACC
>JANLSF010000242.1:0-3378 GCA_031362285.1 Gemmatimonadota bacterium
CGCAGAACGCGGCGATGGCGGCCACCGTCCAGCCGCGGCGGAAGCGCGCACGCAACGGGGGTTCGCGATACCACGTGATGGCGGCAATGATGACGAAGAAGGCGATCGCCACCGGTCCCTTGGCCAGCACGCCGAACCCCACGGCCACGCCGCTCGCCCAGCGCCACCGCAGGTCGCCCACCAGCGATTCCCAGAAGGTGAGGAGCGCGGCCGTCAGGCAGAGCACCAGCAACGGATCGGTGAGCAGCAACCGTCCCGCGCCGACCACCAGCACGCTCGTCGCGAGCACCAGCGGCGCCACGAGCGACGTGCCCGGGGCGAGGCGCCGCCGGGCGAACCACGCGACGATGGCCATGGTCCCGAGCGTGGCCGCGATGCCCGACATCCGGGGGCCCACCAGGGGGCCGAACGCCTTCACGAATGGAATGGCCGCCCAATAGATCAGGATCGGCTTCTCGTACCACGGCGCGCCATTGTAGAACGGGGTGATCCACTCATGGCGCCGGATCATCTCCCCCACGATCGCCGCGTAGATCCCCTCGTCCAGGTCGAACAGGCCGTACGTCCACCAGCCCAGGAACGGGATCACGCAGGCGACGGCCACGAGCCACGGCAGGCGTGGGTCACCGGCGGCGGACGTGGCCGGGGGCGCGAGGGGCGGCGCAGGCGGGAGGCGGGTGGCGGCAGGGGCAGTCATGCGCGGGGAAAGCTAGCCGTCCGGCCCCTTGACCCGCAGGGGCACCGAGGACTATCCTTCTATCCGCATAACCGGATGGACCTCCACCCACCGCGCCCATGTCCCGCACCGTCATCTTCGACCGGCTCGCGAGCCTCGCCGACCCCACCCGGGGCCGGCTGCTGCTCGTGCTCGACCGGCACGAACTGACCGTCGGCGAACTCTGCCAGGCGCTCCAGCTGCCGCAGTCCACCGCGAGCCGCCACCTCAAGCAGTTGGGCGACCTCGCTTGGGTGACGACGCGTGCCGACGGCGCCAGCCGCCTGTATCGCATGGTGCCGCGCCTCGATGCCGCCGCCCGCAAGCTCTGGCACGTGGTGCGCGAGTCCACGGCCGACAGCGACGTGGCCCGACGCGACGCGCAGCGCGTGGCCGCCATCCTCGAGAAGCGGAAGCGCGCCAGCCGCGAGTTCTTCGCCTCGGCCGCCGGCCAGTGGGACACCCTGCGCGAGGAGCTGTTCGGCCAGCGCGCTGATCTCGTGGCGCTCCTGGCGCTGCTCGATGACCGTCTGGTGGTGGGCGACCTGGGCTGCGGCACCGGCCAGCTCTCCGCCGTGCTCGCGCCGGTCGTGGGGCGCGTGATCGCCGTGGACGGCAGTCGCGCCATGCTGGCGGCGGCGCGCCGCCGCATCGGCGATGCGCCCAACCTCGACCTGCGCCACGGCGACCTCGAGGCGTTGCCCATCGACGATGGCACGCTCGACGCCGCGATCCTCTTTCTCGTGCTGCACTACCAGGACGAGCCCGCCCGCGTCCTCGCCGAGGCGCGGCGCGCCCTCGCGCCCGGAGGCCAGCTGCTCGTCGTGGACATGATGCCCCACGAACAACGCGAACGGGCCGAGCGCATGGGACATGTCGGGCAGGGGATCGGCGAGGAGATGCTCGGTCGCTGGATGGACGAGGCCGGATTCGGATCCGCGCGCTACCGGCCCCTGCCGGTGGACACGGCGGCCACGGGTCCCGCACTGTTCGCGGCGGTTGCGAGGAACCGCGCCGACGCCCAGACCGCGCCCGATCTGCTGGACGAGGACGCGCAGCCGAGCCCGGACGCGCTCATCCGTGGACGCGCACGCATGCAACCGAACACCCGACGCAGCGCCTAGGCGACGGCCCGCACGGCACGACCGCGGCGCCACCGCTCGACGGCGACGCGCAGCAGGCGACAGACACCGCAGGATCGACCCACGCACCACGACACTCAACTCAAGGACACCGCACCAATGGCGACTGCCGTGAAGACCATGCCGACGGGGACTGCGACCGAGCGCCCCGCGTTCAAGGTGAGGGACCTCGCCCTCGCCGAATGGGGCCGCAAGGAAATCCGCCTCGCCGAGCACGAGATGCCCGGCCTGATGGCGCTGCGCGCCGAGTACAAGGGGAAGCACCCGCTCAAGGGCGCGAAGGTCATGGGCTCGCTGCACATGACCGTGCAGACCGCGGTGCTGATCGAGACGCTCGTGGACCTGGGCGCCGACGTGCGCTGGGTGTCGTGCAACATCTTCTCGACGCAGGACCATGCGGCGGCCGCCGTGGCCGTGGGCCCCAAGGGCACCGTGCAGAAGCCGGCCGGCATCCCGGTGTTCGCGTGGAAGGGGGAGACGCTGGAGGAGTACTGGTGGTGCACCGAGCAGGCGCTCTGGTGGCCCGACGGCTCCGGCCCGAACCTGCTGCTGGATGACGGCGGCGACGCCACGCTGCTCCTGCACCGCGGGGCGGAGTACGAGAAGGCCGGCGCCATTCCCGGCTTCGACTCCGACAACGAGCCGGAGGAGTGGGGGGTGATCCTCGACCTCCTGCGCGCCGAGCAGCAGAAGAATCCCGGCCGCTGGACCAAGGTGCTGGCCGCCGTGCGCGGCGTCTCGGAAGAGACGACCACCGGCGTGCACCGCCTGTACGAGATGCAGAAGGCCGGCACGCTCGCCTTCCCGGCGATCAACGTGAACGACGCCGTGACCAAGTCGAAGTTCGACAACCTCTACGGCTGCCGCCACTCGATCGTGGACGGCCTGAACCGCGCGACCGACGTGATGCTCGCGGGCAAGATCGTGGTGATCTGCGGCTACGGCGACGTGGGCAAGGGCTGCGCGCAGGCCCTCAAGGGGCAGGGCGCGCGCGTGGTGATCACCGAGATCGACCCGATCTGCGCGCTGCAGGCGGCCCTCGAGGGGTACCAGGTGACGACGCTCGACGACATCATCGAGCAGGCCGACATCGTCATCACGGCCACGGGCAACAAGGACATCATGACGGTCGCGACGATGGCCCGCATGAAGGACAAGGCGATCATCGGCAACATTGGCCACTTCGACAACGAGATCGACATGGCCGGCCTCAAGCGGACCGAGGGCGCGCGCCGGATCGAGATCAAGCCGCAGTACGACGAGTGGGTGCTGCCGAGCGGCCGCTCGATCCTGATCCTCGCCGAGGGCCGCCTGCTCAATCTCGGCTGCGCCACCGGGCACCCGAGCTTCGTGATGTCGGCGTCGTTCACCAACCAGGTGATGGCGCAGATCGAGCTGCACCTGAACGCCGAGAAGTACGAGAAGAAGGTGTACACGCTCCCCAAGCACCTCGACGAGAAGGTCGCGCGGCTCCACCTCGCCAAGCTCGGCGTGAAGCTCACGGAGCTCCGGAAGGACCAG
>JANLSF010000263.1:0-3778 GCA_031362285.1 Gemmatimonadota bacterium
GGAACGATCCGGCGCCCAGCTTCTCGAGCTCCTTCCGTCCCAACACGGTGACGGCGAGCCCATGGCGCTTCCCGATCTCCACCGCGGTGTCGGCGAGCACCTGCGGCGTGCACAGGTTGCCCGGCATCATCGCGAGACGGCGGGCGAGCGACTGGCCCTCGCCGAGGGCGACCCCGGCCGCGTGCGCGCCCTTCGCCTTCCGGGCATCCGCGACGACCAGCATGGCCCGCTCGAGCGATGCGCGACGATCGGCCGGCGGGACCGGCGACTTCAGGTCGGCGTACTCCCAGGGGCCCGCAATCAGGCCGGCCACGATCGCCTCGAGGTCGAGGCTCGCGGTGACGCCGGGCGCATGAAATGCGAGGGACGGCACCCCGAGGGCCTTGGCACGACGCGCGGCCAGCGAGGCGGCCCGCCGGTACGCGCTCACGCGGTTGGTCGGCGCCCCGGTGCCCACGAGCAGCACGCGGCGGATGCCCCGCTCGCCACCCGTGAGGTGCAGCACTTCATCGCGGCCGCCGCGGAATTCCCTGGCGGCAAGCGCACGCGCAATGACGCCGCCCATGGCCGCGTTGAGCGTCGCCACGATGCGGCCCGGGTGCGTGGTGGGACCGAGGGCGATCGCCGCGAGCGGCGCGTCCAGGATGGCTGACGCGCGGTCGTGCAGGCTGACGGAGATGGACATGGGATTCGCGGCCGTGGGGAGAGGCACGGGGGCACCGACAGCGGGGCCCCCGTTGAATGGACTCAGGCCATGCCGGCGATGATCGCGTCGCCGAAGCCCGAGGAGCTCACTTCCTTTGCGCCGGGCATCTGGCGCGCGAGGTCGTACGTGACCGTGCCGGCGGTGATCGCGCGCTCGATGCCGCGACGCACGAGGGAGGCCGCCTCGTCCCAGCCGAGGTACTCGAACATCATCACCCCCGAGAGAATGACCGAGCCCGGGTTGATCTTGTCGAGGCCGGCGTACTTGGGGGCCGTGCCGTGCGTGGCCTCGAACACCGCAACGCCGTCGCCGATGTTCGCCCCGGGGGCGATGCCGAGTCCCCCCACCTGCGCGGCCGCCGCGTCGGAGATGTAGTCGCCATTCAGGTTCGGCGTCGCCAGCACGGAATAGTCCGACGGGCGCAGCAGGAGCTGCTGGAACATCGAGTCGGCGATGCGATCCTTGATGATCACCTTGCCCCCGGCCCCCCCGGGACCCACGTCATTCTCGGCGATCGTCTCGTTGGCGAACTTCTCCTTGGCCAGCTCATAGCCCCAGTCACGGAACGCGCCCTCGGTGAACTTCTGGATGTTCCCCTTGTGCACGAGCGTCACGCTGGGGCACTTGTGTTTCAGGGCGTAGCGAATCGCCGCCTCCACGAGCCGCTTCGTGCCGAAGGCACTCATCGGCTTGATGCCGATGGCCGACCCGGGCCGGATCTTCTTCTTCGACAGCCGTTCGGCCACGCCGCGAATTTCCTCGGCCTCCGGCGTCCCGGCCTTGAATTCGACGCCCGAGTAGACGTCCTCGATGTTCTCCCGGAAGATCACGATGTTCACGTTGCCCGGCTCCTTCACCGGCGCCCCCACGCCCTCGAAGTAGCGCACCGGGCGCACGCAGGCGTACAGGTCGAGCTCCTGCCGCAGGGCCACGTTCAGCGAGCGGATCCCGCCGCCCACCGGCGTCGTGAGCGGTCCCTTGATCGACACGCGAAACTCCTTGCACGCCTCGATGGTCTCGGCCGGCAGCCAGTCGTTGAACTGCGTGAACGACTTCTCTCCGGCGAACACTTCCATCCACGAGATCTTCCGCTTGCCGCCATAGGCACGCTGGACGGCCGCATCGAAGACGCGCACCGAGGCGCGCCAGATGTCGGGGCCCGTGCCGTCGCCCTCGATGAACGGAATGATGGGGTGATCGGGGACGTGCAGCGCGCCGTTGGCATAGCCGATACGGTCGCCGGCGGGCACGGTGGAGAGCTTGTACGCGGTCATCGCGAGGGTTCCGGTGGGGGACGCATCAGAAGGTACGAAGAAGGGCGGGCTGCCCTCAAGAGCGGGCCGGCCCGCGCGGCGCGCAGGCGGCGCGGGTCACGCCACGCGGTCGGGCGGTGCGCGGCCGGCAAAGTAGGCGTCGAGGTTCGACAGGGCGCGCTCACCCATCGCGACGCGGGTCTCCGTGGTCGCGCTGCCCAGGTGGGGCAGCAGCACCACGTTCTCCAGTGCAAGAAGGGCGGGCTCGACCGCGGGCTCGCCCTCGTACACGTCGAGTCCGGCGGCCGCGATGGCGCGCCGGCCCAGCGCGGCGGCGAGGGCCACGGCGTCCACCACGTCGCCCCGTGCAGTGTTCACCAGCACCGCGTGCGCGCGCATCTGCGCAAGCGTCGCGGCATTGATGAGGTGGTGGGTCCCGGGCGTGGCCGGACAGTGGAGCGAGACCACGTCGCTGGACCCCAGCAACTCCGCGAGGGTGGCGCAGCGGCGCACGCCGGGCGCGGCCTCGGCGGTCTCGGGCAGCGACGGGTCATGGGTGATCACGGTCATCCCGAAACCGTTCCGCGCCCGTTCGGCGACGGCGCGGCCGATCCGGCCGAAGCCGACGAGCCCGAGCACCTTCCCCGTCACGCGCGTGCCGAGCAGTTGCGTGGGACGCCAGCCGCTCCAGGCCGACGCGCGCACCAGGCGCTCCCCTTCCCCCGTCCGCCGGGCGGCCATGAGCATGAGCGTGATGGCGAGGTCGGCGGTGTCGGCGGTCAGCACGTCCGGCGTGTTGGTGACGACGATTCCGTGGGCGCGGGCGGCCGCGAGGTCGATGTGGTTGAAGCCCACGCCGAAGTTCGCGAGGATGCCCGCGCGCCGCGGCGCCGCGCCGAGCAGCGCCGCGGTCAGTCGATCGGTGACCGTGCAGAGTACGGCGTCGCCGTCCCGCAGCGCCTCGGCGAGGGTCGCCTCCGTCGAGGGGATGTCGGTGGGGTTCAGGCGGACGTCGTACCGCGCGGCGAGCTGCTGCTCGACGGGATCCGGAAGCCGACGGGTGACGAAGACGACGGAACGGGGCATGGCGCGGCTTCCGCTCACGGCGCCTTGGCGCGGAAGACGTCGCTGGCCGCCGCGACGCCGCTCCCCGCCGTCAGCGTGAGGCCCGCATCACGCATCGCCATCTCCGCGCCGGCGATCGCGCCCAGCATCATCAGCTCGTTCACGTCGCCGAGGTGCCCGATCCGGAACGCCTTGCCCGCCAGCCGCGCCAGGCCACCGCCGAGCGAGAGGTTGTAGCGCCGGAAGGCGAACTCGATGACCTCGCGGGCGTCGGTTCCCTCGGGGACCATGATCGCCGACACGGTGTTGGAGCAGGCGCTCGGCACGGTGCAACACAACGCGAGGCCCCATGCGGCCACGGCGGCACGGGTCCCGTCGGCCAGGCGGGCGTGGCGTGCCTGCACGGCGCTCATGCCCTCGGCACGCAGCAGGTCGAGCGCGGCGCGCAGCCCGTACAGCAGTCCCACCGCCGGCGTGTACGGGAAGTAGCCGGTGGCATTCGACGCGATCATCGGCCGCAGGTCGAAGTAGGCGCGCGGCGTCGTGCAGGCCGCCACGCGCGCGAGCGCCTTGGGTGAGAGGCAGAGCACGCCCAGCCCCGGGGGGAGCATGAGCCCCTTCTGCGAGCCGGTGATGAAGGCGTCCACGCCCCACGCGTCCATGCGGCAGTCGAGCGAGCCGACGGAACTGACCCCATCGACGAAGAGCAGGGCCGGATGGCGCGCGCTGTCGATGGCGGCGCGAATCGCCGCGA
>JANLSF010000293.1:0-6464 GCA_031362285.1 Gemmatimonadota bacterium
GAGAAGGGCAGGCGCGCGGCGCGCGAGTCCTTGAGCGCGTCGGCCGCCGCGAGGCGGAAGTACGTGTACGACTTGCCGCCCACCGCGAGGGTGGAGCGGCTCTTGAACGAGTCCGGATGTGCCATGGGTGTCTATCTCGGCCGGGGCGCCCGACGCATCAGCGGGGCGCAAGTGGCGGATGGAGCCACTGCCGCGGCCCAGCAGGCCCCGGCAGGCTGCGCGAAAGATACAGCGTGGACCCGCAGCGCGCCGCCCACGGCGCACCCGCGGCCCGGAGTTGCCTCCTCCGCCGCGCGAGGGTTAGCCTACCGCATGACCCCTCTCGACATCATCGCCCTTGCCGAGCACCTCATGGAGGTCGATTCCACCTCCGGACGCGAGGGTCCCGCGCTGGAGCGGATGGAAGGGGTGTTGCGCGACCGGGGATGGCGCCTCACCCGGATTCCGGTGAGCGACGGACGGTGGAACATCCTCGCCACCAGCGGGGAGCACCCGCGGGTCACGCTGTCCACGCACCTCGACACGGTGCCGCCGTTCATTCCGCCACGCCGCGCCGACGGCCGGCTGTACGGCCGTGGCGCGTGCGACGCCAAGGGGATTGCCGCCGCCATGTGCGCGGCAGCCGAGCGACTGCGCGCCAGCGGCGTGAGCGTGGCCCTGCTGTTCGTCGTCGGCGAGGAGACCGTGCACGACGGTGCGAAGGCCGCGGATCTGCACCAGACGTCGAGCCAGGTGCTGATCAACGGCGAGCCCACCGAGAGCGCGCTGGCCATCGGAACGAAGGGCGCCGTGATCGCCCGGGTGCACATGACCGGCCTGGCGGCGCACTCGGCCTACCCGGAACGGGGCAAGTCGGCCACGGCCGAACTGGTGCGCCTGCTCTTCGAACTCGACGCCCTGGCGCTGCCCACGGACGACGTGCTCGGCGCCACCACGGTGAACATCGGCTTCCTCTCGGGGGGGGTGGCCGACAACGTGCTGGCGCCGAGTGCCGAGGCGCGGCTCATGGCGCGCCTCGTCGGTCCGTCGAGCGAGGTCGAGGCCCGCCTGCGCGCCTGGGCGGCGGGCCGGGCCGACATCAGCTTTGGCACGATGATCCCGGCCGTGCACCTGACCACGGTGCCCGGCTTCCCCACGTCGGTGGTGGCGTTCGGCACCGACATCCCGGAGCTCACCCACTGGGGGAAGCCGTACCTCTACGGGCCGGGCTCGATCCTCGTGGCGCACACCGACGACGAGTTCATCGACGAGGCGGAGCTGCTGCGCTCCGTGGAGGCGTACGAGTTGCTCGCCCACGAGGCGATGGCGCGGTTGTAGCGATCCCGACGTCCCTCGCGCGCCGCGCCGCGCGCGGGACGACGACTCAGGACGACTGCGCGTCCGTTGACGTCGGCGTGGCGAAGGTCCCGCTGACGCGCCGTTCCACACGGCGCGCCGAGATCGCCCCGGTGGGGCACTGCCGGACGAACGCCCCGTCGGCGGGCGACCAGTGCAGCACGCGCTCCCGCACCACCGCCTTGCCCTCGGCGTTCATCTCGAACAGCCCCGGTGCGAGCACCGTGCACATCCGGCAGCCGCAGCACCGTTCCTCGTCGACGGCGATCTCCATCACGCGCCGCGGGTAGATGCCGCCCGCCGAGGTGAGGGCCACCTCGATGTGCTCGAGCGCCTCGCGCGCGGCGCGGTACCCTTCGTCGATCAGGAAGCCGGCGTGCCCGAAGGTGAACCACCCCAGGTGGTTCACCCGAGGCCGGATGAGCAGCATCGGCGGCGTCGTCCACCGGTCGAGCTGGGCCCGCTGCAGCGCCGACATGGTGATCTGCGCGGCGCGCATCGAGATGTCGAAGAAGCCGCGCCCGGCGATGCCGTCGTCGCGGGTCATGTCGGTGCTGCCGACGTCCACCGCGATGATGAGGTCCATGGACTGGCCGGCGATCGCGACCGGGAGGTTGTCGGCGGCGCCGCCGTCCACGCACACCCGTCCCCCCACCATCCCGGGCGGGAAGGCGCCCGGCAGCGCGCACGACGCATAGACCGCGTCACGGACCGAGACGTGCCGCTGCCCCGGCAAGCCCCACACGACCTGGAAGCCGGTCTCCACGTCCACCGTGTTCACGAGCAGCGGGGTGCGCACGTCCTCGAACGTCGCATCCCCCACGAGGCGATGCACCAGCCGCTCGAGGGGCTCGGCACTGTACACCGAGGGCGTGCGCATCCGGTCGAGGAGGATCTTGACGCGGTTGAGGACGAACAGGTCGCGCCGCGTGAGCCCGCGGGCCGCCGCCTCGAGCTGTTCGCGGCTGGTGCCCGTGGCGGCCGCCGCGGCGATCAGCGCCCCGATCGACGTGCCCGACAGGAGCGCCGGGCGGATCCCCCGTTCCTCCAGTGCGCGCATGACGCCCATGTGCGCAAATCCCTTCAGCCCTCCGCCACCAAGGACGAGGGCGATGCGCGCGGTTCGGGGATCGGAGGAGGTCGACACGTGGGTAGACGCCGGAGAGTCTGCGGAAGCTACAGCGGAGTCGGGGCGGACCCCAACTCCCGTGACCCATGCTACGTTATCGGCATGAATCGAGCCGATTCCGACAAGACGCTGATCCGCGCGATCGGGGTGTGGGGGCTGTCCGCCGCCATCTTCAACACGACCGTGGGCGGCGGCATCTTCCGCCTCCCCGCCGCCGTCGCCGGCCTTATTGGCCCGGCCGCTCCCATCGCGTACGTGGTCTGCGCGGTCACCATGGGGCTCATCGTCCTCTGCTTCGCCGAAGCGGGCAGCCGGGTCTCGATGACCGGTGGCCCCTACGCCTACGTCGAGGTGGTGTTCGGCCCCTACGCCGGCTTCATCGCGGGAGTGCTGCTCTGGATGCTGGGCACCTCGGCGGTCGCGTCGGTCGCCAGCGCCTTCGCCGCCTCGATGGGCGTCCTCGTGCCGGCCTTCGCCTCCCCGCTCGCACGGGCCGCGCTGCTGGCCGTGGCCTTCGCGTCGCTGGCGGCCATCAACGTCACGGGAGTCCGGCAGGGTGCGCGCGTCGTCACCGTCCTCGCCGTCGCGAAGCTGCTGCCGCTGCTCGTGCTGGTGGCCGTGGGGGCCCTCTTCATCAAGGGCGACAACCTGGCCATCCCGGCCTTCCCGGAGGGCAGCACGCTCGCGCGCACCGCGATCGTGCTCATCTTCGCCTTCACGGGGGTCGAGAGCGCACTGGTGCCGAGTGGCGAGGTCAAGAATCCGTCGCGCACGGTGCCGCGCGCCATCGCCATCGCCATGATCGGCATCACGGTGCTCTACCTCGCCGTGCACGCCGTGGCGCAGGGGGTGCTCGGCTCCGACACCCTCGCCCTGCAGAAGGCCACGCCGCTGGCCGCCGTCGCCGAAAGCGTGATGGGTGGCCCGGGGCGGTTGCTGCTGCTCGTCGGCGCATGCCTCTCGATGTTCGGCTACGTGAGCGGCATGACCCTCGCGGTGCCGCGGGCGCTCTTCGCCTTTGCGCGCGACGGCTTCCTCCCCAAGGTGGTCGGCAAGGTGCATCCCGAGTTCCACACGCCGTACGTCGCCATCGTCCTCCAGTCGGCGGTGGTCTGCGCCCTCGCGATCGCCAACGAGTTCGAGGCGCTCGCGGTGCTGGCCAATCTCTCGGCGCTCCTGCTGTACGCGGGGTGCGCGCTGGCCAACATCCCGCTCCGCCGGCGCGGCATCCAGGACGAAGGGGCCACCCCGTTCTCGCTCCCTGGCGGTCCCGTGATTCCGCTGTTGGCCTGCGCGGCGATCGCCTGGCTCTGCACCAGCATCACGGTGGATGAGTGGCTCAAGGTCGGCGGCGTCCTCGCCGTCGCGAGCGTGCTCTTCGCCGCCACTCGCCGGCGCGGCGTTCCGTCATCGACGGTGTCGACCTGACGGGACGGCGCCCTCGCGGCTCCGAGCGGTAACGACCCGCCCGGCTCGTCGCCACCGCTTGCGGGGGCGCGGGTTCAGGAGGCACCTTCGCAGGACCTGTCGCCCGTCCAGCCGCCGGAGGTGGCGTGAAGCCCGCCAAGCAGATTCGCAGGCAGTACGTGAACGAGAAGTACCCGCTCGTCATCCTGCGCTTCGAGGATGGCCACGAGATCCACGTTCCCAAGGGAACGGGGCGCGTCTTCGACTGCTGGTTCGGCGAGCGGATCGTGATCCTCGCCGTCTGGGACCCCACCTCGTCGGATCGCGAACTGGTGGAACGGCGCCCCGCCGACGCGTTCGACGCCGAGCAGCCGGCGTGAGCGCACGCCGCACCGGGGCGCGTGGGGCAGGATGGCGCTGTCTCGGCGCCGCGTTGCTGGGGGCCGCCATGGCTGCCCCGCTGCAGGCGCAGCGCCCCGCAGCTCCCGCACCGCGCGCCGTGGCCGCGCCGGCGCTCGCGCATGCCGACACCGCCGCGCTGCATCGGATCCTCGACTCGATCGCGGACCACCATCACGGCATCGTCGGCTACGCGATCGTGAACCTCGAGACGGGCGAACGCCTCACGCGCCGCGGCGACGAGACCTTTCCCACCGCCTCGCTGATCAAGGTCCCCGTGATGGTCACGGTGTTCGACCTCGTGACCAAGGGCGAGCTCGCGCTCGACGACCCCCTCACGCTGCTCAAGATCGACAAGGTGGGCGGGGCGGGGGTGCTCCACCTGTTGCACCCCGGCCTCGTGCTGACGGTGCGCGACGCGACCGCCCTCATGATCGCCGTTTCCGACAACACGGCCACCAACCTGATCCTCGACCGCGTGCTCATGCGCCGCGTCTGGGACAAGATGGAGGCGCTCGGCCTCCGGCACACGAAGGTCCACCACAAGGTCAGCACCTGGGCCTCGAGCGTGGCTCCCGACTCCACCCGGAAATACGGACTGGGCGTCACGACGCCCAACGAGATCGCGCAGTTGTTCGCGCTGCTCGCCGACGGCAAGGCCGTGAGCGTGGCGGCCGACAGCGCGATGCTCGCGATGCTCGACGACAACCAGGACGCCGAGATGCTCCAGCGCCACGTCGCGGGGGTCCGCGCCCCCCACAAGACGGGCGCCGTGGACGCGTCCCGCACGGAATGCGCGATCTTCTTCCTCCAGTCGCGCGTCGTCGCCTGCGCGCTCACGAAGGAGAACCAGGACCAGCGCTGGCTCGTGGACAACGAGGCCCAGCTCACGCTGGGCGCGATCGGCCGCGCCGTCGTGGCCGCCTGGCCGCACAAGCCGCCAAAGCCGGCGGCGCCCTGAGCGGCTCCTTGAGCGGCGCGCCGCTTCGCCTCCTGCCGCCCGTCGACGCGGCGCTTCGTGCCGGGCGTCCCGTGGTGGCGCTGGAGAGTTCGGTAATCGCGCAGGGGCTCCCCATTCCCGCGAACGCCGAGGCGGTCCGTCGCATGACCGGGGCCGTGACGCGGGGCGGGGCCGTGCCGGCGATTGCCGCCGTCGTCCGCGGTGTGCCCACCTTCGGGCTCGACGACGCCGAACTCGCCCGCTTCCTCGCGCGCGAGGGGGTCCGCAAGGTGGCCGCCCGCGACCTGGGGCTCGCCATCGCGCGGGGCGAGGATGGGGCGACCACCGTCGCCGGCACGCTCGCCCTCACCGCCCTGGCCGGCATTCCGGTCTTCGCCACCGGTGGCATCGGTGGCGTCCATCGCGAGCCGGCCTTCGACGAGTCGGCCGACCTCACCGAACTCGCGCGCAGCAGCACCATTGTCGTCTGCGCCGGCGCGAAGGCGATTCTGGACCTGGCCGCCACGCTCGAGCGGCTCGACACGCTCGGCGTTGCCGTGGTGGGCTACCAGACCGACGACTTTCCGGGGTTCTTCACCACGACCTCCGGGCTCTGCGTCCCGCAACGGCTCGACAGCGCCACCGACATCGCCCGTGCCTTTCGCGCCCACCGCGCGCTCGGCCGTCCCGGTGCCATGCTGGTGGTACGACCACTCCCCGTCGCTGCCGCGCTCGATCGGCCCACCGTCGAAGCCGCCATCGACGCCGCCACCGCGGCGGCGCGCGAGGCGAACGTGCGCGGGTCGGCTGTCACCCCCTTCCTGCTCGCCGCCGTCGAGCGCGCCACGCAGGGACGCTCCCTCGTGGCCAACCTTGCGCTCCTGGAGCACAACGCCGCCCTGGCCGCCGAAATCGCCGTGGCACTGACGATACCCTAGAAAGTTCCCCGCACCAGGCGCCCCGCCGGACGCGCCGACACACCGTTGTCCCCGTCATATTCGCGTGCATAGCTTTGGTACGAACGCCCTTGGGCCCCTTGGGGAGGAGCGACCGAAATGCCGTCGAATTTCCTGAGCCCTGAAGAGTACGACGAGCGCGCGCATCAGCTGTACAACGAGGGTGACTATGACGGGGCCCTCGAGATCCTGGGCGAGGGGCTCGGCATCTATCCGGCTGCCGTGGAGCTCCACATCGGGGTGGGGTATGCCCGCCTCGCCCGCGAGGAGTTCGCCTGGGCGCGCCGTTCCTTCGACG
>JANLSF010000323.1:0-1636 GCA_031362285.1 Gemmatimonadota bacterium
GCAAGGGTGGGGTCGGCAAGACCACGCTGGCGGCCGCGGTGGCCGTCGAACTCGCGCGCCGTGGGCATGACGTCCACCTCACCACTTCCGACCCCGCCGCGCACCTCGTCGACACTCTGCGCGGCACCGTCGAGCACCTCACGGTCAGTCGCATCGATCCGGTGGAGGAGACCACCCGCTACCGCGCGAAGGTGCTCGCCACCAGGGGGAAGGATCTCGACGCGGCGGGGCGCGCCCTGCTCGAGGAGGACCTGCGCTCCCCCTGCACCGAGGAGATCGCCGTCTTCCGCGCCTTCGCGGGCGCCATCCACGAGGCGGCGCGCACCTTCGTCGTCATGGACACCGCCCCCACGGGGCACACGCTGCTCTTGCTCGATGCCACGGGCGCGTATCACCGCGACATGGTGCGGCAGGTTGGAACCAGCACCACGCGCTTCAAGACCCCCATGATGCAGTTGCAGGATCCGGTGTTCACGAAGGTCATCCTCGTCACGCTGGCCGAGACGACGCCGGTGCTCGAGGCGGCCGCACTGCAGGGCGACCTTCGCCGCGCCGGCATCGAACCGTGGGCGTGGGTCATCAACAACAGTCTCGCCATGGCGCACCCCAGCGCGCCGCTGCTGCAACATCGCGCCCGCTCCGAGCTCGCGCAGTTCACGCGCGTGCGCAACCTCTTCGCCGAGCGCATGGCAGCGGTCCCCCTGCTGGCCGAGGAACCGGTGGGGGTGGAACGGCTGCTCAGCCTGGCGGCGGGCTCGCCCGGAGTCGCCAGCGTCGCCTGACTCCGTTGGTCACCCCAGCACGGCCGCGAGGAGCAGGGCGGCCAGTGCCCCTCCCGCCATCGGCCCCACCACCGGAATCCAGCTGTACCCCCAGTCGTTCCCGCCCTTTCCCGCGATCGGCAGGATCGCGTGGGCAATCCGCGGCCCGAGGTCACGCGCCGGGTTGATCGCGTACCCCGTGGGGCCGCCCAGCGAGAGGCCCACCCCCCACACCAGCGCGCCCACAAGGGTCGGCCCGATGTTGCTGGCCGCCGCGGTGCCCTGCGCCGCAGTGGAGAAGATCGCCCCCACCACGAACACCAGCACGAACGTCGCGATCACCTCGGACATCAGGTTCGCCCCGGTGCTGCGAATGGCCGGTGCATTGCAGAAGCAGGCGAGCTTGGACGCCTGGTCCTTCGTCTCCGCCCAGTGCGGCAGGTAGTGCAGCCACACCAGCGTGGCACCGGCGATCGCGCCGAGCAGCTGGGCGCCCATGTGGGCCACGCCGTCACCCATCGTGCGCGTGCCGCGCATCATGTTCGCCAGCGTCACCGCCGGGTTGAGTTCGCCCGGCGCGCCAAGCGCGCTCGCCACGAACACCCCCATGATCACCGCGATCGCCCATCCGGTCGTGATCACGATCCACCCGCTGTTGTTCGCCTTCGACTTGTCCAGCACGACGCCGGCCACCACGCCATCGCCGAGCAGGATCAGGATCATGGTGCCGAGGAACTCACCGAGGAATGAATGCGGCATCTGGGGGGCTCGTGGGGGTGGGCGGAGCAGATCAGCGCGGGGAGTCGATCGTCTTGCGTATGGCCTTCGTGCACGCCGGCCATTGCTGCGGCTGCCCGGTGCGCGGGTCATTGGGG
>JANLSF010000360.1:0-2125 GCA_031362285.1 Gemmatimonadota bacterium
GCCCCGGGCTGTTCGACGCTAGTGACCCACCCGGCCTCAAGGCAAGCGTCACCTTGACCCGCCGCGCGTCGAGCGGCAGCGTGCACGCATGCATTCGACCCGATGGTTCGCGCTGGCGTTGGTTGCCGGCTGTTCGACGGCGCCGGCGACCCCCTCGTCGGCCCCCTCGCCGCTCGGTGGGACCATGCCGAGCACCTGGTACGCCGGCGGCGCCACCTGCGCCGGACGGCCGTCGTTCCGGGTGCACGAGTACGCGGAGGGGTTCTTCATCCTGCGGCAACCGGCGTGCACCAACTTCGAGAAGCCGTTCCTCTACCTGATCATGGGGCGCGATCGGGCGCTCCTGCTCGACACCGGCGCAGGGAACATCGACGTTGCCGGCACGGTGGACAGCCTGTTGGGGGCCTGGCGCGCCACCCACGACGGTGCGCCCGCCGAACTGGTCGTGTCACATAGCCACGGCCACGGCGACCACGTGGCCGGCGACGCCCAGTTCCGCGGTCGCCCGGGGGTCACCCTGGTGGAGCGCGACACGCTCGCGGTGCGCGCGTACTTCGGCTTCCACGATTGGCCCGACGCACCGGTGACGTTCGACCTCGGGCGTCGCGTGATCGACGTGCTGGCGATTCCGGGACACCAGCCGGCGAGCCTGGCCTACTATGACCGGACGACAGCGGTGCTCCTCCCCGGCGACTCGTTCTACCCCGGGCGCCTCTACGTGCGCGACACCGCTGCCTTTGCCCGCAGCATCGCACGACTCGTCGCCTTCACCGCGACGCGCTCCATCGCGGCCATCCTCGGCACGCACATCGAGCAGACCAACCAGCCGTTCGTGGACTATCCGGAGGGCACGCTCGACCAGCCGGCCGAGCACGCGCTCGCCCTCACGCGCGCCGACCTCGTGAGCCTCGACTCGGCGCTCGGGACCATGCGCGGACGCGTGGTGCGCACCCGGTTGCCGCGCGTGACCATCTGGCCGATCTCACCTTGAGCGCGCGCCCCTAGGGTGCGTTGCCGCCCGGCGGGGGCTGCGGCGTTCCCGGCACGTCGCGTCCGGGCAGCACCACGTTCCAGTAGGCCCAACGAAAGGCCCGGTGCGCTTCGTGCGCGAGTCGGCTGTCTTCAAACCCGGGCACCGGATCGCCGCCGAACCGGAAGTTCCCGGATGTCGGGTCCGCGGAGAGATTGGACTCCACGAGCATGGCCCTGTTGAAGCCGGTCTCGACGACGTCGTGGGTGTGGCCGTCGAACGAACGCGCCAGGGGAACGCGGCGCAGGTAGCGCGCGATGTTGGGGGCCAGTGCCCGGCTCTCGAGCTGCGCCATGGCGCCGGACTTCGCCGAGGGGAGGGCGGCGGCGTCGCCCAGGGCGAAGATGTTCGGCGCGCACCGGGCCTGCAGCGTGTGAGGATCAACGATCACGTACCCGTGCTCATCCCCGAGCCCGGCGGAGCGGGACACGAAGGGGGCGCCACCGTGCAGCGGGATCGTCACCAGCAGGTCGAAGGCGAGCTGTCGGCCGTCCCACGAGTGCAACACGCCATTGGCGCCATCCACGCGGACGGTGTTGAACTCCGTGACGAGCGTCATGTCCTTCTTGACCACGAGGCGGTTGAGCAGCGCGCCGACGGCGGGCGCGGTGGGCGACGCGTCGACCGGCGTCGCGACGGTGATCGCCACCTGCTCGCGGACATTGCGCTCGGTGAAGCACGCATCGGCGAGGAAGGCGAATTCGAGCAGCGCCACCGGGCACTTGATGGGAACGTCCACCGCATTCACGAGCAGGCGACCACCCGTGAACGCAGTCAGGGCGTCGCGCAGGGCAAGCGCCCCCTCGAGCGTGTAGAAGTCGAACACCCGCGCTCGCCATCCCGCCCCGGTCAGCCCCGCGGTCTTCCCGGGATGGAGGTGGGCTCCGGTGGCGACCACGAGCACGTCGTACGGCAGGGCGCGTCCATCGGCCAACTCCACCACCGACCCGGCGACATCGATGCGGGCCACGTCGCCCAGGACCAGGTTCACCTGCGCGGGCAGCGTGCGGCGACGCGGCTTGACCACGTCACGCTCACCGTACGTCCCGAACGGGATGAAGAGCAGCCCGGGCTGGTACAGGTGGCGGTCATCAC
>JANLSF010000434.1:0-4349 GCA_031362285.1 Gemmatimonadota bacterium
AGCAGGCGCTGGAGATCTGCGAGATCCTGGTGCGCTCGGGCGCGGTCGACGTGATCGTCGTAGACTCTGTTGCCGCACTCGTGCCCAAAGCCGAAATCGAAGGCGAGATGGGCGACTCGCATATGGGGCTCCAGGCGCGCCTGATGTCGCAGGCGCTGCGGAAGCTCACCGGCGCAATCGCCCGCTCGAAAGTCTCGCTGGTGTTCATCAACCAGCTGCGCGAGAAGATCGGCGTCATGTTCGGCAGCCCCGAGACGACGACGGGGGGCAAGGCCCTCAAGTTCTACGCCTCCGTGCGCCTCGACATCCGCCGCATCGGCCCGGTCAAGGAGAAGGAGGACGTGATCGGCTCGCACGTCCGCGTGAAGGTCGTGAAGAACAAGGTCGCGCCGCCGTTCAAGCAGGCCGAGTTCGACATCATGTACGCCGAGGGGATCAGCCACGTGTCGCTGCTGGTGGACATCGGCAGCGAGACGGGGATCATCGACAAGTCCGGCGCCTGGTACAGCTACAACGGCCAGCGCATCGGGCAGGGGCGCGAGAACGCCAAGATGTTCCTCAAGGACAACGTGAAGATGATGCTCGAGGTGGAAGAGAAGGTGAAGGTGGTGCTGGGCGTCGGCCCGAAGGTCGAAATCGAAGCCGAGGGCGACGCGGCGGAGGAGTAGGGCGGCTGGTTCCACCGGATTGTTGTGCCGGGGGTTCGTTTTTCGAACGGCGTGTGGGCCCGGATCCCCACGTCTCTCGAACGGCGGCCCCCGGCACTCTTTTCACCCCCCACATCAATGGCGAGTAGAACATGAAAGGCTTCGGCGGTGACGGATGGCAGGGCGGTGGGCGGCGCGCGGGCAAAGGGCCAGGCGGCCTCGCCGGCGCGCCCGGCTCGGGGGGGCACCGCGGGTTCCGCCCTCGCCCGGCCGACGCGGGAACGGGCGACGAACCCCCGCAGGAGCTCTCCCCCGAGGCCCAAGCGTCGGCGAGCCATGCGCGCGCCCTGCGCATGCTGGAACGCCGCAGCTACTCGGTGGCCGAGCTGACGCGGAAGCTCAAGGAAAAGGGCGACGCGCCTGACGTTGCCGCCGCGACCGTGGAACGGCTGACCGAGGCCGGCCTGGTCAACGACGCGACATACGCCGGCCAGGTGGCGCGGAGCTACCTCGCGGGGCGAGGTGCGTCGGTCCGGCGCGTCCAGATGGAGATGACCCGTCGCGGGGTGGGGCGCGAACTGGCCAATGAGGCGATCGCCCAGGTGCGGGGCGACGAGGGGCTGACGAGCGAGGATGACTCAGTGGAGCGCGCGGCGCGCAAGAAGCTCAAGGGGATGCTCGGCCTCGACGCCCTGACGCGCACTCGGCGGCTCACGGCCTACCTCGCGCGGCGGGGCTACGACATGGACGCCATCCGCGCCGTCATGAAGAAGCTGGATTCCCCGGAGGGCGACAGCGACACGGCCAGCGACTGACGCGGCCCTCGCGTCATGACGGCGGAAAACGGCGCGCCCTCACCGAGGGCGCGCCGTCCGTTCCGGGGCGTCACCCGTGCGCGGTCGCTGCCCGGGCTTCGTTGGCCGCCACGAGCGCAGCGGCGAGCAACGCCACCGCGCCGAGTTGATGCAGCGCCGCGACCGGAATCGGCACCGACCAGAGCAGGGTGACGAGCCCGAGCGCGACCTGCAGGGTGGCCACCCACGCCACGCGCCGCACCGCAAGTGCCGGCGCCCCACGCAGGACGTGCCGCCCGAGCCACCAGAGGCCCCAGGCGGCAACCAGGGTGACGACGGCGAGGACCCGGTGATTGAACTGCGCCGCCACGGGATTGTCGAACCAGTTGAGCCAGAGCGGCGACAATTGGCCGTACTCCCGCGGGACGAGCTGACCTCCCATGAGCGGGAATTCGTTGTACACCTTGCCGCCGTCCAGCCCGGCCACGAAGCCGCCCGAGGCGATGGTCAAGAAGGCGAGGGCCGCCAGCGCGGTGGCACTGCGCGCCACGCCAGGCGAGGCGCTGTCGAGGGAGTCGGTCGCCGCCCCACGCAGGCCGCGGCCCAGGCTCGTGGCACCCCAGACCGCTCCCACGAAGATCACGAGCGCCAGGAGCAGGTGGGCCACCAGCCGGTACTGGCTCACGTCGGTCCGGACGGCGAGCCCGCTCTTGACCATGTACCAGCCGAGGGCGCCCTGCGCCGCCACCAGCACCGGCAGCGCGGCCAGCGGAAGCCGGAGCCCGGGCCGGATGCGGCGGCGAGCCAGCAGCCAGAGGTACGGCACCGCGATCACGAGTCCCACGGCGCGCGCCACCAGCCGGTGCACCCATTCCCACCAGTAGAGCGCCTGGAACCCACCCAGCGAAATGCCGCGATGGACGGTCTGCGCCTCCGGAATCTGCAGGTAGGCCGCAAAGGCGCGCTGCCAGTCCGCATGGGACAGCGGCGGCAGGATGCCAGCCACCGGCTCCCACACGGTGATCGAGAGCCCCGAGTCGGTGAGGCGCGTGATCCCGCCAACGACGACGGCCACCACCACGCTCCACGCCGTGACCGTGAGCCATCGACGGACGGCCTCGTCGCCGCGAGCGCCCGCCGGCGCCTCGGCGCTGGGGAGCGCCGGGCGTGGCGCGACGGGAAGGTCGGGGGCAATGATGGTGGCCATGTCCATGTACGCTAAGCGAGGGGCGGTTATGTTTCCACGGCTATGCATGCAGATGAAATCCGACGCCGCTTCCTGGCCTACTTCGAACGGCACCAGCATGCCGTCCGTTCCTCGTCGTCGCTCGTGCCCGTGGGCGACGACACGCTGCTGTTCACGAACGCGGGCATGGTCCAGTTCAAGAAGGTCTTCCTCGGCATGGAGGAGGCGCCCGACGGCAACCGCCGCGCGACCACGAGCCAGAAGTGCGTCCGGGCCGGCGGCAAGCACAACGACCTCGAGCAGGTGGGGCACACCTTTCGCAACCACACCTTCGTCGAGATGCTGGGCAACTTCTCCTTCGGCGACTACTTCAAGCGCGAGGCCATCGCCTTCGCGTGGGAGTTCGTGACCCGGGAACTCGCGCTGCCGAGCGAGCATATGCGCGTCACGGTGTTCCACGAGGACGACGAGGCGCACGCGCTCTGGCGCGAGGTGGCCAATCTTCCCGCGAGCCGGATCTTCCGGCTCGGCGCCAAGGACAACTTCTGGCAGATGGCCGACACCGGCCCCTGCGGTCCATGCTCGGAGCTCTACGTCGACCTCGCGCACCTCGCGACCGATTGGCGCTTTCCCGAGGGCGCGACTGGCGAGTGGACGCGCACCGACATCACCGACTTCTCGCACGACGCATTCGTGGAGGGCGCCGAGGCCGGGCGCTTCCTCGAGATCTGGAACCTCGTGTTCATGCAGTTCGACCGGCAGGCCGACGGCACGCTCAAGCCGCTGCCGCGCCCGAGCGTGGATACCGGCGCCGGGCTGGAGCGGATTGCCGCAGTGAAGCAGGGGGTCACGAACAACTTCCACACGGACCTGTTCGCACCGCTGCTTAAGGCCGCCGAGGACGCGATCGGCATTCCGTACGGGGGCCGACACGGCGACGCGCCGTTCGAGCACCAGTTCACGGCGGGCGCTTCGGCGCCGTCGTATTCGGGCGCCGTGCGCGAGGGGCGCGTCACGGTCGACCCCGCGTCGTTCCGCGTGATTGCCGATCACGCGCGCGCCGTCGCCTTCCTCCTCGCCGACGGGATCTTTCCCTCGAACGAGGGACGGGGCTACGTGTTGCGTCGCATCCTGCGTCGCGCCGTGCGGCACGCGTGGTTGCTCGGTCGCAGCGAGCCCACGCTCGCGCCGGTGGTGGAGGTGGTGATCGACCAGATGCGGGCGGTCTATCCCGAGCTGCACGTGCGGCAGAAGCACATCGTCGACACGACGCGGGCGGAAGAGGAGCGCTTCCTGGCGACCATCGAGGCGGGCATGGCGCGCTTCGACGAGATCGCGCCGGCACGGTCCAGCACGCAGGGGTCGGGCCATTCACGCGGCACGGTGAGCGGCGAGGAGGCCTTCACGCTGTACGACCGGTACGGGTTCCCGCTGGACCTGACGGAGCTCATGGCGCGCGAGCGGGGCTACTCGGTGGACATCGCCGGCTTCGAGGGCGCGCTCGAGCAGCAGCGCAAGCGGTCGCAACTCGAGCGGAAGTCGCGCGCGATCACCGTGGTGGCCGACGAGTTCAGCGACCTGGAGCGGTGGGAGCGGCAAGGCGACGGCAAATCGGAGTTCGTGGGCTACGACGCCGTCGAGGTCGAGACCCGGGTGACCGGCGTGCGCCTCCTCGAGGAGGGGCGCGTGGCGGTGCTGCTGGCGCAGACCCCGTTCTACGCG
>JANLSF010000458.1:0-2468 GCA_031362285.1 Gemmatimonadota bacterium
CGCCGTCCTTGTCCGTGTCCACCGGGCAGCCCGCGGCATCAACCTTCACGTTCGCCGGGGTGTTGGCGCACTTGTCCATGTAGTCGGCCACGCCGTCCTTGTCCGAATCGATCGGGCAACCAGCGGCGTCGACCTTGGCGCCGGCGGGCGTGTTCGGGCACTTGTCCATGTAGTCAGCCACGCCATCGCGGTCGCTATCGACCGGGCAGCCGTTGCTGTCCACGCGCGCACCAGCGGGCGTGTTCGGGCACTTGTCGAGGTAGTCGGCCACCTTGTCGCCGTCGGTGTCGATCGGGCAGCCCGACACGTCGACCTTCACGCCCTTCGGCGTGTCGGCGCACTTGTCGTTCTTGTCCGAGACGCCGTCGCCGTCGGTGTCCTTCGACCCGCCCATGCGATACGACAGGCCGAGCTCAGCGCCCAGGTTGACGTCGATGCCGTTGGCAGGGAAGCCGAGGCGGCTCTTCGGGTAGGGCACGAAGCCGAACGTCCCGTCAAGCCGGACGCCGAGGTTCTCCGTCCACCACCAGTTCAGGCCGAGGATGCCGCGCAGGCCGATGTCCCACACCGAATTCTGGCTGCGATTCGGGACCGCGCCGAGGTAGGCGTAGTTGCCGCTCGGGTTGCCGTAGTAGCCGTTCTTGTGGACCAGGTAGCCCGCGCCGACGTGGACGTCGAGGTCCTCGCTGGCCGGAACGTGCAGCGTCAGCATGCCGGTGTGCGAGTAGCTGAGCTCCGCGCCGTCGCCGGCGGTGCGCGCACCGGTGAACTCCACCGCCAGGTCCTGGGCGATGAAGATGCCGATCAGGCCACCGAAGCCGTACTGCGTACGGGCGCTCCAGGGCATGCCACCATCCAACCGCTCGTACTTGCCGAACACCGACACCTCAATCGTACCCGGATCCTGCGCGCGAACGGCGCGCGACGGGAGCGCGAGCGCGGCGAGACCGGCGAGCAACAGCGCACCGCGACGAAAAGTCATGCAGCCTCCAAAAAGATGAACGAGATAAGCGAACCGACACTTGCGGAACACTTGCGCACGTGACCGCTCCCGACGCTGACGTCAGGGATGATCCAAGCTGCATACCCGCGAAATCGGGCTGCTCAGCAGTTTCGGCGAACATGAAGGCTCGCGAGTCGGCCCGAAACTCGCAAGTCCCCCCAGTGAAACGACGTGCGCCACGTCACGAAGGAGCCACCGGTCCAGGAAGACGCTGCCGGCTGGCGGCGCCCTCCGCTGATCGTGCGCCCCCTCTAGACGGGGAAGAGCATCTCGCGGTAACGCGGCAGCGGCCACGCCGTGTCGCCGATCGCCAGTTCCAGGGCGTCCGAGGCCTCCCGGACGGCCGCCATGGCGTCGGCGGCCCCCCCGGTCAGCAGCTGCGCCTGCGCCTCGGCGGCCTCGTGCATCCCGTCCGCCTTCGCCGTCACGGTCCGCAGCCGGCCGTGCGCCGCCTGCAGGGTGGCCACCAGCGCGCCGACCTTCTGCGCCTCCACGAGCGCCGGATTGCCCGTGATTCCGAGCGCCTTGGCCTCGACGGCCGTTCGGGTGAGCGTCCCGAGGTACCCCAGCGCCGCCGGGAGGACCTGCGTCCCGATCATCTGGTCGAGCGTGTGGCACTCGATCAGCATGTCCTTGCTGTACCGCTCCAGCCGCACATGGTAGCGCGACTCGAGCTCCTCCTTCGAGAGGATCCCGAGCCCCGTCAACAGCTTTTTGGCCCGCGGCGTCGTCAGCTGCGCGAGCGCCTCGGGGCTGCGGCGGAGGTTGAGCAGGCCGCGCTTGGCCGCCTCCTTCACCCAGGCCTCCGAGTAGTTGTTCCCCTCGAACCGCACGGCGGTCGTCGCCTTGAAGGCGCGGCGCACCACGGCCAGCAGCGCGTCGTCCGCCTTCTTCGTCTTCTTGAGCTCGGCCCTGAGCTCGGCCGTCAGCTCCCCGAGCGCGCCGGCCACGCAGGCGTTGAGCAGCATCACCGGGAAGGCGATCGACTGCGACCCGCCCACGGCGCGGAACTCGAACTTCGCGCCCGTGAAGGCGAACGGGGACGTGCGATTGCGGTCGGTGTTGTCCTGCGCGATCTCGGGCAGCTTGGCCACGCCGAGCGCGAGCATGGCGTCGGCGGCCCCC
The DNA here is from genome assembly GCA_031362285.1 of Gemmatimonadota bacterium. Classification (GTDB taxonomy): domain Bacteria; phylum Gemmatimonadota; class Gemmatimonadetes; order Gemmatimonadales; family Gemmatimonadaceae; genus JACPPC01. Next base: position 2,129 of record JANLSF010000458.1, read on the forward strand.
TGCGTCCCCGTGCGACCGGCCGCGATGTCCTCGATCACGCGCGTCAGCATCTGCCCCATGAACACCGAGATGATCGCCGGCGGGGCCTCGTTCGCGCCCAGCCGGTGCTCGTTGCCCGACGTCGCGATCCCCGCGCGCAGCAGCCCGGCGTGCTCATGCACCCCCTTGAGCACCGCGGCCAGGAAGAGCAGGAAGCGGACGTTCTGGTGCGGCGTCTTCCCGGGCTTGAGCAGGTTCACGCCGTCGAGCGCGTTGTCCGACACGATCGACATCGACCAGTTGCAGTGCTTCCCCGAGCCGTTCACGCCGGCGAACGGCTTCTCGTGCACGATCGCCTGCA
>JANLSF010000466.1:0-3827 GCA_031362285.1 Gemmatimonadota bacterium
GCCCGCGACCGCCTCGCCCACGGCTACCTGCTCTGCGGGCCGCGCGGCACCGGCAAGACCACCCTCGCGCGCGTGCTCGCCATGGCCCTCAACTGCGAGAACAAGCCGGGCGACGGCGAGCCGTGCGGCGCCTGCGACTCGTGCCGGCGCATCTGGAGCGGCGGTGCCTCGCTCGACGTCGTCGAGATCGACGCGGCCTCCAATCGGGGCGTCGACGACGCGCGCGACCTCCGCGAGCGCGCCCTCTACGCCCCCTCGGGCGACGATCGGTGGAAGGTCTACATCGTCGACGAAGCGCACATGCTCACGCGCGAGGCGTGGAACGCCCTCCTCAAGATCCTCGAGGAGCCGCCCCCACGCGTCGTCTTCACCTTCTGCACCACCGAGCCGCAGAAGATCGCGCAGGCCGCCCTCCCGGTGCTCTCGCGCCTGCAGCGGTTCGACCTGCGCCGCATCGGGCCGGCGGAGATCGCCGATCGCCTCGCCCACGTGCTCAAGGAGGAAGAGGTGACCTTCGAGCCCGAGGCGCTGGCCCTCCTCGCCCGCGCCGCCGATGGCGGCCTCCGCGACGCGCTCTCCCTCACCGACCAGGTGCTGGCTCTGGGCACCGAAGGCGGGGTCACCGTCTCTCGCGTGCGCGACGCCCTCGGCCTCGTGCCCGAGGACGAGTACCTCGCCATCCTCGACCTCGTGGCCACGGGCCGCGCCGGCGACGTCTTCGCGGCCGTCGCCCACCTGGCCGACATGGGGGTGGACTTTGCCCTCTTCCTCGCCGGCTTCGCCGACCTCCTGCGCGGCCAGCTCGCACTCGCCCTGGGCGGGCAGTCGGCCTCGATCTCCGAGCGGGCGCGCGCCGCCCTGGCCGATCGGGCCGGCCAGCTCGCCCCGGGCGACCTGCTGCGCATGCTGACCTTGGTCCTCGACGTCGAGCCCTCGCTGCGCCGCTCGTCGCAGCCCCAGCTCGTGCTCGAGACGTTGCTCGTCCGCTGCGCATTGCTCGACCGCACGGTCTCGATCGAGGACGTGCTGCGCCGGCTCCCCGAGGAGAGCGGGGCCGCCACCAGCCCGGCGGCGAGCGCCCCCGCGCCGCGCCCCACGGTTGCCCGCGGCACGCCGCTCAAGGCCGATGCGGCACCGGCCACTCCGCGCCTGGACGCCACATCAGCGCCTGCGGTCAGCCCCGGACCGAGGCTCTCTCCCGCGGTCGCTCCCGCGGTCGCTCCCGCCGTCGGTCCGTCTCGCGCCTCCGGCCCCCGAGCGACCGTGGCCCGAGCCGTCGCCGACATGGAGGTGCCGCCGCACCCCGCAGACGATGGCACCAGCGCACTCGGTAGCTCCGCGCTCGACGTCGAGGTCCGCACCAGCAGGCCGCCGCTCGCCGACCTCCCCGACGCCAGCCGCATCGCCGAGGGGTGGGACGCGGTCGTCCGCACCATTCGCGACAACGGGCGCGTCGTCCTCGCGACCCTCCTTGAAGGGGCGCTCCCGATCGCCGTCGCGGCCAGTGGTGCGCTCACGTTGGAGGTCGCCGATCCGGCCACCGTCGATGGCGTCGAGCGCGGCACGGCCGACATCCTCGCGGCGGTCGCAACCCGCTGGCCGGCCATCACGCGGGTCACGGTCCGCGCCGCCGGCGCTCAGGGAGCCGCCCGGTCGCGCATCACGCACGACACCGTGAAGGCCGAGCAGATCGCCGCGCTCCGCAAGCGTGACCCCGTGCTGGGCGAGGCCATCGACGCGCTCGACCTGGAGCCTCTCGACTGAGCCGCTGGAGGGGCCCCGGCGCGCTTGCCCCCCCTCTGGCGCGGCGGGTATCTTTCCGCCTCGGCACACACGCTTCCTAAGGCCCATGCCCGATATCCTGAAGATCATGCAGCAGGCCCAGCAGATGCAGGGCAAGCTGCAGCAGCTGCAGGACGACCTCGCCAGCCACACCGTGACCGGTGCGGCGGGCGGCGGCATGGTGCGCGTGGACGCCGATGGGAAGGGGATCGTGCGGCGCGTGAAGATCGAACCGCACCTGCTCAACCCGGCCGACGTCGAGATGCTCGAGGACCTCATCACGGTGGCCGTGGGCGACGCGCAGAAGAAGGCGGCCGAGCTGGCCGCCAGCGAGATGGGCAAGCTCACGGGCGGGCTCGACCTGCCCTTCAAGATGCCGTTCTAGCCCGTGCCCACCTGATGTCGGCCATCGAGGACCTCGCCCTGGAACTCGCCAAGCTGCCCGGGATCGGCCGCAAGACGGCCATGCGCCTCACGTACCACCTGCTCAAGCAGCCGCCGGCCACGAGCAAGCGGCTCGCCGGGGTGCTGTCGACGCTGTCCGACCGCGTGCACCCGTGCACGACCTGCGGCAACCTCTCCGAACAGCCGGACTGCGCCATCTGCACCGACCCGCGCCGTGACGCCACGGTGCTCTGCGTAGTCGAGGATGCGTCCGACATCGGCGCCATCGAGCGCTCGGCGGAGTTCCGGGGTCGCTATCATGTGTTGGGGGGGCGGTTGTCACCCCTCGACGGCGTGGGGCCGGATGACCTCGCCGTGCAGTCGCTGCTCGACCGCGTGGCACACGGGGTCGTGCGCGAAGTGATCGTCGCCACCAACCCGTCGCTCGAGGGTGACGCGACGGCGGTCTACCTGCAGCGCGAGCTGGCGGCGTCGGGGGTCAGCGTGACCCGGATTGCCCGCGGGCTCCCGGTGGGGGGCGACCTGGAATACGCCGACGTCGTCACGATCGCGCAGGCGCTGTCGGCTCGCAGGGCCATGGCATGAGGCGGGACGCAGACGCGCCCCGCACCACTCGCAACTACGGGGACTAAGGGAATGCCGCCAGCAGGCTCCGCGAGTTGGTCGTTCACGGAGGACGACTTCCACGCGATCACCTCATTGCTGCAACGGTTCCTCTACGAGTCGAACGCGCGCTGTGCGCTCCTCGTGGACCGGAGCGGCCAGCTGGTCGCGACGGTGGGCGAACCGCCCAACTTCGATCCCACGGCCTTCGCCACGCTCACCGCTGCGGACTTCAGCGCGAACGACCAGCTCGCCAAGCTCATCGGGGAAAGCGATTTCAACTCGCTCTTCCACCAGGGCGAGAAGGAATCCATGTACCTCGCGGACATCGCCCGGCGCCTGATCCTCTGCGTGCTGTTCGACAACCGCACCACCCTCGGCCTTGTGCGGCTCAAGATGAAGGGCGTCGTCGATGAACTCAGCCAGTTGTTCACGCTCGTGTTTTCGCGCGGCCAGGTTGGCGGCGCAGCGGCGCAACCCGGCCTCCTGGCCGGCGCCGACGACGAGATCGACAAGCTGTTCCAATAGGAGAGACCAGCCATGTCGATGATCAACTACGCGTCGCGCGAGATCAACTGCAAGATCGTGTACTACGGGCCGGGCCTGGGCGGCAAGACGTCCAACCTCGAGCACATCTACGGCAAGGTGAAGCCCGACACGCGCGGGAAGCTCATCTCCCTCGCCACCGAGACCGAGCGCACCCTCTTCTTCGACTTCCTCCCCGTCGACCTCGGCACGATTCGCGGCTTCAAGACCCGCTTCCATCTCTATACGGTGCCGGGGCAGGTCTACTACAACGCCTCGCGCAAGCTCATCCTCAAGGGCGTCGATGGCATCGTCTTCGTGGCCGACTCGCAGCTCGAGCGCATGGAGGCCAACCAGGAGGCCATGCAGAACCTGTACGACAACATGGCCGAGTACGGGGTCTGCATGGCGTCCTGATTGGCCTCCATGCGCTCGAGCTGCGAGTCGGCCACGAAGACGATGCCGTCGACGCCCTTGAGGATGAGCTTGCGACTGGCGTTGTAATAGACCTG
>JANLSF010000506.1:0-8006 GCA_031362285.1 Gemmatimonadota bacterium
GTGATCGCCTATGCCGGCCTGACGGCGTGGATGGTGGGGCTCTACCTGTTCGAGGACGTGCCGGCGTGGGTGGCGCCGCTCTGGCCGCTGGGAATCGGGGTGGTGGGGTACATCTGCGCACGGGCGATCTCGCGCGGTGACCGGGTGGAGTGGAAGGGGCGCACCTACGACTCACGGTAGCGCGCGGCGACGGAAGGGCACGCCGCGCAATGGACGGGGGCAGGAGATTGAGCGGCAGGGCGCAGATGTACCCCACCACCCCGATTCCCAGCGGCCAGAGCGGCGCCACCCACGCCGGCACGTCCTCGAACAGGTAGAGCCCCACCATCCACGCCGTCAGGCCGGCATAGGCGATCACGCCGCCGAGTCCCACCCACCCGCCCACCAGGCCAAGGCCGAAGAGCAGCGCCAACACCACCGGCGCAAGCAGCGCCACCACCGGCGCGAGCATCAGCGCCACGAAGAGCCACCGCGGCGCGGCGGCGGGCCAGGGGTTCTTTCCGCCGGCGGAGATGTTCTTGCTCCACCCGTTCACCAGCGACCGGAGCCCCGTGTACATGCGCACCCGCGCCTGCGTGAGCGCCACGGCAAAGTGCACGCGGTGCCCGGCGTGCCACACCACCTGCCCCAGCAACAGGTCCTCGGCCACGTTGTGCCGCACCGACGCGTGGCCCCCGATCGCGTCGTAGACGGCACGCGCGTACAGCGTGTACTGCCCGTTGGTCGCCGAGTCGACGGCGCGCGTGGCGTTGGCGATGTGCTCCGTGCCGCCGATCCGCGACGCGAGGATCAGGAAAAAGGGCGGCTGCACCAGTCGTTCCCAGAGCGTCACCATCTCGAGCCGCAGCCCGAGGCTCACCACCTGCGCCGCGCGCGCGGCGCGGAAGGCCATCATCCGCGGCAGGCAGTCCGGCGCGTGCCAGGTGTCGGCGTCGGTGAACAGCAGCCACGCGCCGCGGGCGGCGTCGGCCCCCGTCTGGCACGCCCATTGCTTCCCGAACCAGTCGGCGGGGAGCGGGGGCGCGTCGAGCACCCGCACGCGCGCATCGCGCGCCGCGATCGAGCGCACGAGGGCACCGGTGCCGTCGGTGGAGTGGTCGTCCACCACGAGCACCTCGAGCGCGGGCCAGTCGCTCGTGAGGACGCTCGTGAGGCACCGCTCGATGTTGGCCGCCTCGTTGCGCGCCGGGATGATCACCGACACGAGCGGCGCGTCGGCGGGCGGCGTGGGGGAGAACTCGGAGAGGAAGCGCGTGCCGCGCATGCGCGCGAGCGTCACGAGCGGCAGCAGGATCCACGGCAGGGCAAACAGCAGGGCGGCCGACACGCGCGAAAGCTACGCGTGGGGCCGCCCCGTCCGGCGCCGCCTCGGCGCCGGGTGGATGCTGGACCGCTACTGCACCGTGAACTTCTTCGCCAGCGCCGGCACGTATTGCGGCGAGCCGCTGCCGAAGGCGAACGCCATGGGCAGCACCACGTAGTCGCCCTTGGCCAGCGTGATCGCCATGAAGTTGGACTCGCCGTTGGCCAGCGGGGTGACGCCACCCAGCAGCTTCACGGGCTCCTTGGCGTGGTCGCCGCCGTCCGCGAGCCAGGTCAGCACGTCGTCCATCGTCTTGCCGTCGAGGATCCGGGCCACGCGCGCCCCCCGGGCCTGCGACCCCTGGTTCTCCATGCGCAGCAGGTGCTTGCCCGTGGTGGCCGCGAGGTTGACCTCGACGCCGCCGTCCCGCAACACGATCGACCCGTCGGACTTGGGGACCGGCTGCGCCCCCATCTTCGCGTCCCGCACCGTGAGCGGCAGGAACATCCCCTTCGACAGGTGCGACCCGCCTTCGCTGGTCGGGATGAAGCAGGCCAGGGCATAGCGCCCCGGCTCGAGGTTGAGCGTCACGCTGACTTCCTCGCCCGCCTCGGGCGACTCGGGGCCGCCAAGTCCGCGGAGCCACGAGGGCATGGGCCGGCCCGGGCGAATGGCATTCATGAAGTCGCTGAAGGCGTAGCCCTCGTCGATCTTCACGATCCACATCTGGTGCAGGTCGGGTCCGCGGTTCACGAACCGGAAGGTGACCAGCCCGGAGTTGATCGGGTTGGGCGCCTCGTAGAAGTGGTTGTACGCGACAATGGTGATGATGGCCGGGCCAGACGCGGCCTTGGCCGCGACACGCGGCGCTTGCGCGCCACTGATCGTGGCGGCGAACAGCGCCGGGAGCAGAACGCGAGCGAGGACGGGGGGGGTGGGCAGCAAGCTGGCCTCCTCGAGCAGGGGTCGACAATTGGCGTGCGACACGAACGCGCACGCCCTATGGTGGGGGCTGCGGACCCCGCCGTCAATGCATCGGGGCCAAGTGGCGCCGCCCATCGGGACTGCGCTATCCTCCGCGCTGGGGGGGCGCCGTCCTCCTGCCCCCCGGAACCCTTCGTCCAGCGAGTGCGCCCGTGAAATCCGGCATGGACCTCATCGCCGATGCCAAGGCCAGAATCTCCGAAGTGACCGTGGACGCCGCCCGCGCCCAGCACGGTGCCACGGGGGTGACGTTCCTCGACTGCCGGGAGCCGAACGAGGCCAACCTTGGGCGGATCCCGGGCGCCGTCTTCATCCCTCGCGGGCAGCTCGAGACCACGATCGAGGCGCGCATCCCGCGCGACCAGCACGTGGTCATCTACTGTGCCTCGGGGAATCGCTCGGCGCTCGCCGCCGTGACGCTCGCCGAGATGGGGTACGCCTCGTGCGCCTCGATGGCGGGGGGCTTCAAGGGGTGGGCGCAGGCGGGACACCCGGTCGAGGGATGACCCCACCGCCGGCGGCGCTGCTGGAGCCGTTGGTCCAGCGGGTGGCCGCGCTGACCCCGGCGCTGGCCGTCGCCGCTCCCGATGCGCGCCGCGCCGCCGTCGCGGCCGTGCTCCGCCCCGACGCCCACGGCTCCGCCGACTTGTTGTTCATCCAGCGCGCGGTGTACGAGGGCGACCCCTGGAGCGGACAGGTCGCCTTTCCGGGCGGTCGCCGCGAACCCGCTGATGCCTCGCTCGTGGCGACGGCCGTGCGGGAAACGCGCGAGGAACTCGGTGGCGATCTCGACCACGCAGCGCGACTCGTCGGCACCCTCGACGAGATCCACCCACGCACGCCGCTGCTGCCACCGATCGTCGTGCGCCCGCACGTGTTCGTCCTGCACGGCGACCTCGACCTGGCGCCCACGGCCGAGGTGGCGGCGGCGTTCTGGGTGCCGCTGGCGACGCTGCTCGACCCGGCCACGCGCGGCACCCGGACCGTGGAGGTGCGCGGGGCGCGGTTCAACATGATGGCCTTCGCCGTCGACGACCGGGTGATCTGGGGCATGACCGAGCGGATCCTGAGCCAGCTGCTCGGGTTGCCGCTCGCCCCCTGGTGACTGCGGCGCGGCATTGGTCCACCGGCGGCGGGGTTGCAGAAGTTAGGCATCCCTAACTATCATGTTGGGGTACCCTCCTTCCCCGGTCATGGCTGCCCCCTCCGCTCCCCCTCCGGACGTCACTGGCCCGCCCGAGCGCGCCGACGGGTGGCGGCGCTCGCGCGTGACGCCCTCGCTGGCCGAGGCGTACCGCACCGTGCCGGTGCAGGGAACCGGCTGGTTCCGCAAGCTCCTCGCCTACGCCGGGCCGGGCTACCTGGTGGCGGTGGGGTACATGGACCCGGGCAACTGGGCCACCGACCTGGCGGGGGGGTCGCGGTTCGGCTACACCCTGCTGTTCGTCATCCTGCTGTCGAACCTGATGGCGGTGCTGCTGCAGGGGCTCGCCAGCAAGCTGGGGATCGCCACCGGACGCGACCTCGCGCAGGCCTGTCGGGATCACTACTCGCGCCCCGTGTCGATGGCGCTGTGGGTCCTGTGCGAGCTCGCCATTGCCGCGTGCGACCTGGCCGAGGTCATCGGGACGGCGATCGCGCTGAACCTGCTGTTCGGCATTCCCCTCGCCTGGGGGGTGGCGGCCACCGTGCTCGACGTGCTGATCGTGCTGATGCTGCAGCACCGCGGCTACCGGATGCTCGAGGCGATCGTGATCGCCCTCGTGGTCACGGTCGGCGTCTGCTTCCTCTTCGAGATGGTGCTGGCCGGTCCCGACTACGCGGCGGTGGCCCGCGGCTTCATTCCCACGGCGGAGATCCTCCGGAACCCCGACATGCTCTACATCGGCATGGGGATCCTCGGTGCCACCGTGATGCCGCACAACCTCTACCTGCATTCGTCGATCGTGCAGACGCGCCGGTACGAGGAGACGGCGGCCGGCAAGCGGGAGGCGGTCCGCTTCGCCTTCGCCGACAGCACGATCGCCCTGACCTTCGCCCTGTTCATCAATGCCGCGATCCTGATCGTGGCCTCCGCCACGTTCCACACGACCGGCCACGCGGAAGTTGCCGAGATCCAGGACGCGTACCAGCTGCTCACGCCGCTCCTTGGCGCCGGGGCGAGCACCGTGTTCGCGGTGGCGCTGCTGGCGAGCGGGCAGAACTCCACGCTCACCGGCACCCTGGCCGGCCAGATCGTGATGGAAGGGTTTCTCGACCTGCGCCTCCAGCCGTGGGTGCGCCGCCTCCTCACGCGGGCCATCGCGATTGTGCCCGCCGGGGTCACGGCTATCTTCTTCGGCGCGAGCGGGACGGCCAAGTTGCTCGTGCTCAGCCAGGTGATCCTGAGCCTGCAACTCTCCTTCGCCGTGATCCCGCTCGTGATCTTCACCGCCGACCGCCGCAAGATGGGGGCGCTGGTGAACGCCCGCTGGCTCACGGCGTTGGCGTGGCTCGTGGCCGCCACCATCGCACTCCTCAACGGTTGGCTGCTCGTGCAGATCGTGCGCGGCTGGCTCGCCTGACGCCCGGACCCTCGCGCATGTACCGTCGCATCCTGGTCCCGCTCGAGAACACGGGCACCGACGCCTGCATCCTCGCCCACGTGCAGGCGCTGGCGACGCATTGCGCCGCGCGCGTCCTGCTCATCCACGTGGCCGACGGGTGGGCGGCGCGCAACCAGCAGGCGCTCGACCTGCGCGAGAGCGACGAGATGCGGAAGGATCGCGCGTACCTCGAGCGCCAGGCGGATGCGCTGCGCACCGCCGGCATCGACGCCGAGGCGATCCTCGCCGGCGGCGATCCGGCGCGGGAAATCGTCGCGCTGGCCGAAAGCGAGGGGTGCGACCTGATCGCCATGGGCACGCACGGGCATCGGCTGCTCGCCGACATCGTGTACGGCAGCGTGGCGAGCACGGTGCGCCATCTCTCGATGGTGCCCGTGCTGCTCGTGCGCGACCCGCAACTGGCGGCGACCCGGGGCGGCGCATGAGCGCGCGCCGGTCCACGCGTCCGGCGGAGCGCGGGCACTCGGGGGGCGGCACCCGGCACGGCACCGCGCGCGACGCGGCGATCACCGGGTCGGTGGAGGACTACCTCAAGGCGATCTACGAACTGCAGGAGATGACGGCACTCCCTGCCGCCACCAACGCGATCGCCGAGCGGTTGGCGATCGCGCCACCGTCGGTGAGTGGCATGCTGCGCCGGATGGCGGGGCTCGAACTGCTGCGGTACGAGCCGTACAAGGGGGTGAGCCTCACGGCCAGCGGACGGCGGGCGGCGCTGCGCATGCTGCGGCGTCATCGCGTGATCGAGGCGTACCTCGCCGATCGCCTCGCCTACCCGTGGGACCTGGTGCATGCCGAGGCCGAGCGGCTGGAGCACGCCGCGAGCGACGAGTTGATCGACCGGATGGCGGCCGCGCTCGGCGAGCCGGCCACCGACCCGCACGGCGCGCCGATTCCCGCGCGCGACGGCACGGTGGTCGTCATGCCGACGCGGATGCTGGCCGACCAGCCCCTCGGCAAGCGGGCCCGGGTGGCCAATGTCGGCGACGAGGACGCGGAGTTGCTGCGCTACGTGGCGTCGCTCGACATCCGTCCCGGCGCGACGATCACCGTGGTGGCGCGCGCACCCTTCGATGGCCCGGTCACCGTGGAAGTGACCGGCGTCGGGGCCCGGGACCAGCGGACGCACGTGGTGGGGCACACCGTGGCACGCGCCGTGATGGTCGACGCACCCGCGAAGTCGCCCCGCAAGCGGTAGGGGCCTTAGGCCGCCACGCGGCGCGGGGAACAGCGAACACTCCCGGTACGTTTCACGCTCTCATGGTCGCCCTCCTCCACCTCCTCCTGCTCGGCCAGCTTGCCGACTCCACGCCGCGCGCGCGCACCATTGCCGTGGACGAGCGGCTCGCCGCCGACGGCGGGCTGCGGCTCGGGGACCGCGTGGTGGTCTCGCGGGAACCGGGTGGCCTGGGCGACACCCTCGTCATCGCGGCCTTCGTGAAACGGGGCGCCGACCCGAGCGAGGTGGCGCGCGCCGAGTACCGGGTGCGCCTGCACCTCACCGACGCGCAGCGCGCCCTCGGCTACGGGGATCGCGTGGACCGCTTTGCGGTGGCGTCCACGCGTGACGACGCCGCCGACGACGCCGTGCGCGCCATCAACGCGCAGGCCTTCGGCTTCAAGGCGCACCGCTCGCGCGCGATCGCCGTGGAGAGCTCGCGCACCTTCGCCGTGATCGACCGGTTCCACAAGGCGATCGGGATCATCACGATCGTCGCGAGCGCCATCTTCCTGCTCTGCCTCATGCTCCTGCGCGTCGATGCGCGCCGGCGCGAAGTGGCCGCGCTTCGCCTCATGGGGATCTCGGCCAGGTCGATCGTCACCAGCGTGGTGCTCGAGTCGGCCGTGGTGGCCGGCGTCGGCAGCCTGCTCGGGGTGGGGCTCGGCTACGCGGCGTCGGCCGTCGTGAACGTGTACTACCAGGGGGTGTACCGCACCCCCCTCACCTTCGCCCTCGTCACGCCGGGCATCGTGGGGTTCGCCGTGTCGCTCTCGGTGGTGCTGGGGCTGGCCACCGGGTGGATGGCCGCCATCCGGCTGGTGCGCACGCCACCGCTCGCGCTGCTCGGCCGATGATCGTCGCCATGGCGTCGCGCTCGCTCACGCGGCACCGCGCCCGCACCCTGCTGGCCCTGGCCGGCATCGCCATCTCCGCCGCGATGCTGCTCGACATGGTGATGCTGTCGAGCGGCATGCGGGTGTCGTTCCGGAACATGCTCGAGGCGCAGGGCTTCCAGCTGCGCCTCTCGCCGCGCGGCACGCTTCCGTTCGACGGGGAGGCCACGCTGGGCGGGGCCCGGGCGTTGCTCGATGCCCTGGGGCGCATGCCGCAGGTGACCACCGTGGCGCCCGTGCTGGGCGGCACGCTGCACGCGCCGCAGGGCGACGGCGCCGTCACGGCCTTCGGGCTCGGCATCGCCTCCGCCGTCCAGGGCGACTACACGCTCGTGGGCGGTCGCGGCGCGCAGGCCCCGACCGAGGTGGTGATGAATCGCGCCTTCCTTGCCGCCGTCGGTCGACACGTTGGCGACACCCTCACGCTCGCGACCGCCTACGACCCGCAGCTGCGCGCCTTCTCGGGGGTGCAGCGGTTCACCATCGTGGGGGAAGCCCGGTTCAGCTACCTCGCGGCGGAGCAGCGCGCCGCCGCGCTGCCGCTCGAGACCATGCAGGCCCTGCGCGGCGCCGACGGACGCGACCGGCTCACCCTGGTGATGCTCAAGCTCGCCCCGGGGGCCGACCCCGACAGCGTGGGGGCGCAGATCGCGCGCGCACAGCCCCGCGTCTCCGCCCTGAGCACGCGGGAGGCCGTTCGCCAGGCCGAAGAACGGCTCGGCTACTTCCGCCAACTGGCCCTCGTGCTCGGCAGCATCTCGCTCGTGGTCGGCTTCCTGCTCGTGTCCACCATCGTCACCGTGTCCGTCAACGAGCGCCTGGGCGAGATCGCCGTGCTGCGTGCCATCGGCGTGGGGGCGGGGCGCGTGGCCGCGCAGGTGATGCTGGAGGGATTCGTGCTGGCCTTGAGCGGGGCCACCCTCGGCCTCGGGCTCGGCCGGGTCACCCCGCGATGGGTCAAAAGCATCCACACCGCAGTACCCAGAATTCCCGAGAAC
>JANLSF010000513.1:0-2340 GCA_031362285.1 Gemmatimonadota bacterium
GCTCGGCCGCGCCCGCGGGATCGCGCCCGGCGGCATCGGCGCTCGACGCCGCCACGAGGGCGCGCAGTTCGGCTTCTGCCGCGTCGCGTTCCGGTGCGCGGGCCGCGTCGCCCTGCCACAGGGCGAGCACGTGCCGCACGAACGGCGCCAGCGGATCACCGGCGCGCGTCCCGGGCACGCTACCGGTCCCGCGCGGGCAGGATCGTCCCCGTGCACTCGCCAAAGCCGATGCGTCGGCCGTCGCGCGCGCACCAGCCGCGGATGGTCACGGTGTCGCCATCGGCGAGGAAGGCGCGCGTCTCGCCATTGGGCAAGGCGAACGGTTCGCTCCCGCGCCAGGTCCGCTCCATCATGCAACCGCGCGACTCGGGAGTGTCGCCACTCACGGTCCCGGAGCCGAGGAGGTCGCCGGCGCGCAGGTTGCAGCCATTCATGGTGTGATGCGCGATCATCTGCGCGAACGTCCAGTACAGGTCGCGCGCGTTGCCGAAGCTCACGCGCGCGGGCGGCAGGCCGGCGTCGCGCATGGTCGCGCTCTGCAACAGCACCTCGAGGGTGAGGTCGACGGCGCCGGTGGCCGCGTCGGCAGCGTCCGCGAGGTACGGGAGCGGCGCCGGATCCCCCGCGGCGCGCGCGAAGGCCGGCGCGCGGAACGGCGCGAGCGCTTCCTGCGTCACGACCCACGGCGAGATCGTGCTCGCGAAGCTCTTCGAGAGGAAGGGGCCGAGCGGCTGGTACTCCCACGCCTGCACGTCGCGCGCCGACCAGTCGTTGAGCAGCACGAGGCCGAACAGGTGCGCGCTCGCGTCACCGATGGCGATCGCGTGGCCGGGCGCATTGCCGGGGCCGATGATCGCCCCGACTTCGAGTTCGTAGTCGAGGCGCTGCGTGGGGCCCACGGTGGGCGCGCCACCGGCGGCCGCGGGCGCCACCTGCCCCACCGGGCGACGCACGGGCGTGCCACTCGCGACCACGCTCGAGGCGCGACCGTGATAGCCGATCGGGATCCACTTGTAGTTGGGAAGCAGCGGCTGCTCCGGCCGCAGCATGGTGCCGATGTTGGTGGCGTGGTGCACCGACGCGTAGAAGTCGGTGTAGTCGCCGATCGCCACGGGGAGCGCGAGCTCGGCATCGCCCATGGCCACGAGCATGCGGTCCGCGACGGGGCCGGCCGGACGCCGGCCGAGCGGGCCCACGCGCAGCAGTCGCGAGAGGGCGAGGCGCAACGCGTGCCAGGCGTCGGGCCCGAGCACGAGGAGGGCGTTGAGCGACGGTGCCCGGCATGCCTCCGCCGCCTGCAGGGCGAGCGGACCGGCCCACGCGAGGCTGCCGGTGTCGATCGCGGCGCCGACATCCAGCACCTGGTCGCCGATGGCGACGCCCACGCGCGTGGTCTCGGCCGTGCCCCGACGGCGGAAGGCGCCGAAGGGGAGGTTCTGGATCGGGAAGTCGGCGTCGGGCCGGTTGGCCGCGTCCACCCAGGCGCGCAAGTCGGTGGCGTGCGTCTCGTCGAGGGCCATCAGGTCAGTCCGAGCGTCGTGAGGTCGTGCATGGGCTCGCGGAACGAGCAGGATCCGACCGCGATCAGCGTCGCGCGCAGTTGCACGATGGCCGGGAGCGGCATCGCGTGGTGTCGCCAGACGAAGGCATCGGCTTGCAGGACGAACGCCGCCGGATCGCGTTCCTCGAGCACGGCGCAGACGTCGGCGTCATCGGCGCCCGCCCCGGCGAGGTGCGTGGCCACGAGCAGGTTCAGGAAGCCGTGCATGGTGGCCCGCGGCGCGTCCGGTGCGTACGTGAGCGGATGGGCGCCCCGTACGGCGTGGTGCAGCCCGGCCGTCGCCTTGAACGGCACCCCCGCTTCGTGGCAACGGCGGAGAAAGCGCGCCACCAGCTCGGGGCGCGGAATCGCGTCGGCCACCACGCCGCCGAGGCGCGCCTTGGCTCGCAGGCCGAGCCGCGCGCAGACCGCGAGCAGCGGCGCCGGATCGGGCTCGAGGGGAAGCTCCACGTAGCCGAGCAGGTCGCCCAGCAGGCTCGCCAGATGGTCCACCTGGTCCACGGTGCTCGCCTTTCCCTCGACGGCGTCGACGAGGGCGTTGGCGCCGTGCCGCACGTTGAAGGCGCGGATCGTCGGCAGGTCGGCGTCGGGCTCGGGAGCGAGGGCGCTCACGCGCCAGACGTCGGTGCCGATCGTCCAGTGCGCCGAGGCCGCCGCTGCCAGCTCCTCGAGCCGCGCGGCGGGACAGACGAACCGGCCGAGCATCCAGGCGTCGCGGCCCTGCAGATCGACCGCGTAGCCCGTCACGGCCTGCGGCATGGTCAGCGCGGCCGGCGGGA
>JANLSF010000517.1:0-9854 GCA_031362285.1 Gemmatimonadota bacterium
TCGAGCGGGCCGAGCTCCAGTACGAGCTCGACACGCTCGTCCAGGAGCGCCACCAACTGTTCCTGCGTCTCCGGACCCCATTCGCGGAAGACGCGTCGGACACGTCACCGGCGTCACCGCGCCCCGAGTGGCGTCCGGAACGTGTGCGCGACGTCCTGCTCTGGCTCGGCGCGCTGCTGCTCGTCATCGCCGCGTCGTTCACCTCCCGGGTCAACGTCGGCGTTCTCGCCGTGGCGCTCGCCTGGCCCGTGGCGATGTACGGCGCCGGGTGGAAGGCCGATGCGCTCGCTGGCGCCTTCCCGTCCTCGCTCTTCCTCACCCTCGTGGGCGTGACGCTCCTCTTCGGCATTGCGCAGGCCAATGGCACCATGTCGGCGGTCACGCACTCCGGGGTGCGCGCGTGCAAGGGGCGCGCCGGATGGCTGCCCTTCTTCTTCTTCGCCTTCGCCTGCCTCATCTCCACCATGGGCCCGGGCGCGATTGCCACCACGGCACTGGTCGCGCCGCTCGCCATGGGCATCGCCAACCGCGCCAAGGTCCCCATGTTCCTCGCCGCGCTCATGGTCGGCAACGGCGCCAACGCCGGCAACCTGTCGCCCATCTCCGCCATCGGCATGATCGTCACCGCGCTCATGGCCAAGGCCGGCCTCACCGGGCACGAGTGGGCCGTGTGGGCCGCCAACTTCACCGCGCACGCGATCGCCGCCGCCGCCGCGTGGGCGCTGTTCGGCGGCCCGGCGCTCATGCGCTCGGGCGTCATCGACGACATCGCCGACGAGCAGCACCTCGAGTCGCGCCATCGCATCACGCTCGCGGTCGGCGCCGTCTGGATCGCGTCGGTGCTGCTCTTCAAGGTGAATCCCGGGTTTGCGGCCTTCGCCGCCGCGAGCCTCCTCGTCATCTCGGGCCAGGTGGAGGATGGCAGCGCCCTCAAGCAGGTGCCGTGGGCCGTCATCGTCATGGTCTGCGGCGTCAGCGTCCTCGTCGGCGTGCTCGAGAAGACGGGCGGCATGGACGTCTTCACCACCATGCTCGCCGCCATCGCCACGCCGAAGACCGTCAACGGCACGATCGCCTTCGTCACCGGGCTCATTTCCACCTACAGCTCCACGTCGGGCGTCGTCTACCCCGCCTTCCTGCCCGCCGTGCCCGGCCTCGTGGCAAAACTGGGTGGCGGCAATCCCCTCGAGGTCGCACTTTCCATCAACGTCGGCGCGGCCATCGTCGACGTCTCGCCGCTGTCCACCATCGGGGCGCTCTGCATTGCGGCGCTCCCCGCAGGACACGATCCCAAGCGTCTTTTCCGTCAGCTCCTCATCTGGGGATTCTCCATGACCGTCGCCGGCGCGCTCTTCTGCCAGGTGTTCATCGGATTCTTCGCCGCGGCGAGCCGCTGATGCGCGCGCACAACATGCCCATGCGGGTGGCGGCGCTCGTCATGGCCACCGTGCTCGCCACGCACGTCGTCGATGCGCAGGCCACCAAGGCACCCGCGCAGGCCGCAGGTCGCGCGGCGACCATCTACACCACCGCGCAGATCGTCGCGCGCGGCGACTCGCTGCAGCTCCCCGGGAAGTGGACGCCGCCCCCCGGCACCCCGCTCGACCACTACACCGCCGGCTTCGCCAAGACGCTCTGCTCGGCCGTCTTCGTCACCGGGCTCGACGTCAAGGACGCCGCGGCGAACGTCGGCTTCTTCACCGGGCCGCTCAAGTACCGGAGCGAGGTGAAGGACACCGTGGTCGATCGCAAGACGCAGACCGTGCGTCTCACCCTCAAGAGCGGCGTCACGCGCGTCGCGCACCGCTACGGCTCGCAGGGGTGCATCGTCCCCCCCACGGCCAAGGACTCGGTGTTCTTCACGCCGAGTGTGGTGACGCCGCAGCTCCCGCCGGCCGGCACCACGCCATGGCCCATGGGCGATGTCCTACCCAAGGCGCCCTGGCCCAAGGGAGTCGACTCGGCCAAGGTCGCGCAGGCCGTCGCCGCGGCCTTCGGCGGCCCCGAGGCCATGACGCTCGGCTTCGTGGTCACGCACAACGGCCGCATCATCGGCGAGCGCTACGCCAGCAACATCGGCCTGCACACGCCGCTCGAGAGCTGGTCCATGGGGAAGTCGCTCACCGGCACCCTCATGGCGCGCCTGATCCTGCAGGGTGCCTACAAGCTCGACCAGCCAGCCCCCGTCCCCGAGTGGCAGAAGCCGGGTGACCCGCGCCGGCAGATCCGCATCATGGACATCATGCGGATGTCGAGCGGGCTCCGCCTGCGCGGGCCGTCGGATCCCGACTTCAAGGAAGACGCGACCTACCCCGACCACCTCTACCTCTACACCGGCGGCGTCAACTCCTTCGCCTACGCCGCGTCGCGTCCGCAGCAGTGGAAGCCCAACACCGTCGGTCGCTAACGCAACACCGACCCGGTGCTCACCAACTACCTCATCCGCCTCGCCGTCGAGAAGCGCGGCGAGAACTATCACGCCTTCCCCACGCGCGCCTTGTTCGAGAAGATCGGCATCCGCGATGCCGTGATGGACACCGATCCCTACGGCAACTTCCTCACGCAGGGCTATGAGTTGCTCCCCGCCCGCGACTGGGCGCGCCTCGGGAACCTCTACCTGCAGGACGGCGTTTGGAACGGTGAACGGCTGCTCCCCGATGGCTACGTGAAGTACGCCAGCACCATTGCCCCGGCCTGGTTGGCCGACCACAATCCGGTCTACGGCGGCGGCTTCTTCTGGATCAATGGCGACGGCGGACAGCCGCTCCCCAAGGAATCCTTTGCCATGCTCGGCGCGGGCGGCCAGTCGGTCTGGATCGTGCCGTCCCACGGACTCGTCATCGTCCGCATCGGCAAGTACCGGGGGGCGGAGGAAGGCGAGGCGTCCCTCAAGAAGGGGATGGCCTCGCTCATGCAAGCGGTTCAACCCCTCACGAAGACACCCTGAGCTCATGCGCACGCGCTACGCCACCGCCCTCGCCTTCGCCGTCGCCCTCTCCGCGCCACTCGCGCTCCGCGCGCAGGCCACCCCCATCGGTGTCTGGCATACCGTCAGCGATACCGACGGCAAGCCGCGCGGCATCATCGAGATCACCGAAGTGAACGGCGAGTTCGTCGGCACGGTGAAGGGCACTCTCGTCGAGGGGGAGAAGCCGGGCAGGGTCTGCGACAGGTGCACAGATGATCGCAAGGGGCAGCCGCTCATGGGGATGCAGATCCTCCGCGGGCTCAAGGTCGACGGCGACGAATGGACCGGCGGCCGGATCCTCGATCCCGACAACGGCAAGGTCTACAAGGCCAAGGTCAAGCTCATCGAGGGCGGCAAGAAGCTCGTCCTGCGCGGCTACATCGGCTTCTCCCTCCTCGGTCGCTCGCAGACCTGGGTACGCGCCGAGTAGCCGTGCCGGGCATGGGGCAAGTGCCCTGTTGCCCCGTGGCGCGTCGCGGTCGATCTTCACGGGCTCGCCTTCACCCTTCTCGGGAAAACCATGCGTTCATTCACGCGAGCGGTCGCGATCATCGTCACCGTTGGCCTTGTGTCCACCCCGCTTGCCGCGCAGCGGTGCCTCGGCTACGCACCCTTCTCCGCCGGAAATCTGCGGGTGGGGCTCAACTTCACCTTTCCGGAGCAGGCCAAATCGTACGCCCTCGAAGCCGCCGGCGGAGGCGATGTCGGGCTCTATGGCTCGGCGCAGTTCGGGCAGATCGCGTTCGACGTCGGTGGCGGCGTGACCAAGTTCCTCGGTTTTGGCACGGGCTATGTCATCCCGATCGCCGACCGCGCCCGGGTGGCCCTCTGTCCCCTGGCCGAGATCGTGTTCACCAGCGGTCCCGACGTTCCCCAGACGGTCGTCAGTGGCCGCAACGCGAAGTTCGGCGTTGCCATGGGCGGCGTGGCGGCGACATCGCCGAGCGTACGGCTCATTCCGGGGCTGGGCGCCGGGTTCGACCTCGTGCCGTACGCCGCGCTCCAGTTCGCCAACGCCCGCTCACGACGCTCCCAATTCGGCTTTGACTTCGACTCCGAGTCGAACTTCTGGGAAGTGGGCATTGGTGCGGGACTCGTGTTCGGCAAGGTCGTCACGGTGCGCCCGAGTGTGGTGATTCCGTTCGGCGTCAGCGGTGCCAAGGCTGTCTTCGCGATCGGGCTCGGCTTCAGCTTCGGAGAGCCTGAGCCGGAGCCCTAGGACCGGCCTCCGGCCGCGGGACGCCGAGGACGCGGCGCCCCGTCGCGGTCAGCTCGCCAAAGACCGTGCGCACCGGAACCCCACGTGCGCGACCGCATTCCCGGCCGGATGGCTGTCGCGATACCGGGTGCGCAAGTTGATGGCCCCGGCGCCGAAGCTGCCGCCGCGGATCACGAACCGCGTGGCGGCGCTGGGCGCCTCGATCGTCCGGTCCGCCACTGATTCCGGAGACATCCACACGTCGGCCGTGAACTCCCAGACATTCCCGGCCATGTCATGCAGGCCATGGCCGTTCGGCGCGTATCGCCCCACGTCCGCCGGGGCGCCAATTCCCGAGGCGCCCCAGTTCACGCGCGACGCGTCGGGTGCCTCGTTTCCCCACGGGAATTCGCCCTCCGTGCCGCCGCGAGCGGCCCACTCCCACTCGAGTTCCGTCGGCAGCCGCTTGCCGGCCCACTGGCAGAAGGCACGCGCGGATGGCCAGGTCACGAATGCCACTGGGCGCTGCGCCTCTCCTTGGGCGAACGTCGCACCGGTCCATCCCTCGAGGTAGTGCCCCGTGTGCGCCGTCGGCGGGAGTGCGTCGTGTTGCCACGCCGGAACGGCGAGCAGGAACTCGCGGAACTGCGCCTTCGTCACCTCCGTGCGGTCCAGCCAGAAGCCGTCCACATGGACCTGCCTCCGTGGGACTTCGTCACTGAAGAGTTGCACGGCCGTGGTCTGGTATCGCGCCAGCAAGGTCCGGATCTCCGACGAGTCGGTGCCCGTCACGAACGTGGCGCCCGGGATTCGCACCATCGAGCTTGAACGGTCGGCACCGGCGCCCTCGCGTGGGGCGTGCGTGCAGGCGAGCGCCGCCAGGACGCCGAAGAGCGCGCATCGCGCGGAGTGAGCAGGCATGCGTGTGCGACAGGCCGCGTGGCGCAAAGGTTGCGCGCGTCGCTCGCTTCCCCCGCGCGCGGCCCCTATAGCCGGGCACGCCCCGTATCGGCGAGACCGCCGGCTGCCAGCTGCCAGACTAGCCGAACGCGCGCGCCGTCGACACACTTGGGAACCCCTGCGCTTCCCCTATCACGCCCTCGGCATGAACACCCCGCTCACCCCCCTCGAGTTCGCCCGCCGCGCCCGCGCCCTCTACGGCACCCGCGAGGCCGTCGTCGACGGCGACCAGCGCTGGACCTACGCCGAGTTCCTGGAGCGCTGTGATCGCTGGTGCGCGGCGCTCGAGGCGCTGGGGGTCGCCCCCGGCGACCGCGTGGCGTACATCGCCCCCAACACGCACGCCATGCTCGAGGGGTTCTACGGCGTCCCCATGGCCGGCGCGGTGAACGTGCCGCTCAACTTCCGGCTTCTCCCCAAGGACTGGGCCTACATGGTCAACCACTCGGGCGCCCGGGTGGTCTGCGTGCACGAGGACTTCCTCGACCTCGTGGACGCCGTGCGCCACGAGATGCCGGGGGTCGAGCACTTCGTCGCCCTCGAGGGGAAGGGGAAGGGCTGGCTCGACTACGAATCGCTCCTCGCGCAGGCCGCGCCGTCCACCGCCACAAGGCGCGAGGTCTCCGAGCAGGACCTCCTCGCCATCAACTACACCTCCGGCACGACGGCCAACCCCAAGGGGGTCATGATCACCCATCGCAACGCGTGGGTGAACGCCGTCGGCACGCTCGTGCACCATCCCATGGCCGTCGGGGAGCGCTATCTCTGGACGCTCCCCATGTTCCACGCCAACGGTTGGACGTTCACGTGGATCGTCACGGCCGTGGGCGGCACGCACGTCTGTCTCCGCAAGATGGACGCGCCGACGGTCTTCGCCCACCTCGAGCGCGAGCGCATCACCATGCTCTGCGCCGCGCCCACCGTGCTCATCACCATCGCCAGTGCCCCCGAGGAGTTGCGCGCCCGCGCGCCGCGCGGCGTGCGTGTGCTCACCGGTGGCGCCGCGCCCGCCGCGCACACCATCGAGCGCGTCGAGGGGGAGCTCGGGTGGACCCTCACGCAGATCTACGGCCTCACCGAGACATCCCCCTTCATCACCATCTGCGAGCCGCGCCCCGAGCACGCCCAGCTCTCCGTGTCCGAGCGCTCCCGGATCAAGGCCCGCCAGGGCGTCGAGTTCATCACCAGCGGTGAGCTGCGCGTCGTCGATGAACAACTCGTCGATGTCCCGCGCGACGGCGAGACCGTCGGTGAGATCGTCGTGCGGGGCAACGTCGTCATGGAGGGCTACTACCGCGATCCCGACGCCACCGCCCGCGCCTTCGCCGGTGGCTGGTTCCACTCGGGCGACGCCGCCGTGCGGCACCCCGACGGCTACGTCGAGGTGCGCGACCGCCTCAAGGACGTCATCATCTCCGGTGGCGAGAACATCTCGAGCATCGAGGTCGAGGGCGTGCTGCTGCGCCATCCCAGCGTGCACGAAGTGTCGGTCGTCGGGGTGCCGCACGAGAAGTGGGGGGAGGCCCCGCACGCCTTCGTCGTGCTCAAGCCCGGCGCCACCCTCACCGAGGACGAACTCCGCGGTTTCGCCCGCGAACGGCTCGCCGGCTTCAAGGTGCCCAAGGGGATGACCGTCCTCGCCGAGCTCCCCAAGACTGCCACGGGGAAGATCCAGAAGTACGTGCTGCGCGGCGGGCGCGCCGCGATCTCCGCGCAGTAGCCCGCGGGGCCTACCGCCCCCCCGCGCGCCCCCACTGAGCGATCGCATCCCCCGCCCGGAACGCCAGCGCCTGGATCGTCTCAGTGGGCTGCCCGCGCCCCGACGTCACGAAGCTCGCCCCGCTCACGATGAACAGGTTGGGCACGTCGTGCGTCCGGTGGTACTTGTCCGTCACCGACGTCGCCGGGTCGTTCCCCATGCGGCAGGTGCCGAGCGTGTGCGTCGCCGGCAGCGGCGGCGCTTCAACCGGCGCGATCGACCAGGTGGAGGTGGCCCCCGCCGCCGTCAGCAACTCGGCCGCCCGGGCCTCGAAGAAGTTGTACAGCGCCACGTCGCGCGGGTCGTGCGCGTAGGTCAGCCGGAGCGCGGGCAGCCCGAAGGTGTCCTTCACCTCGGGGTCCAGCGTGATCCGGTTCGTCTCGATCGGCAGGCTTGTCGTGTGCGTGACCGAGTACAGCGTGCGGTTGAACGCGTGACGGAGCTGCTGCTTCCACGCGCGCCCCCACTGCGGACCCGCGGGGTCGAGTCCCATGATCCCGAACCCGGTCGGGTACAGGTCCCACCGCGTGTCCAGCCCGCCGCCTCCCTGCAGTCCCAGCTTCGGGTCCAGTTCGTAGAAGTCGTGAATCACGCGCGACACGTGGGCGCCCTTCCACCCGTTCACCTCGTGCTCGAACAGTCCGCCCACCATGTTGCCGCCGTTGGGCATGAAGTACTTGCCCACCGCGCCACTCGAGTTCGCGAGGCCGTCCGGAAAGCGGTTCGACTTCGACATCAGCAGCAGGCGCGGCGTTTCCGCGCCGTTCGCGCACAGCACCACCGCCTTGGCCCGCTGCACGATCTCGGCGCGCGTGCGATCGAAGTACGTCACCCCCGTCACCCGTCCGGCGTCGTCCACCTCCACCTTGCGCACCGTGCTGCCCGGGCGGATCTCGCACCGGCCCGTGGCCAGCGCCTGCGGGATGATCTTGGGCAGCGGGCTCGACTTGGCCCCGTACTCGCAGCCGAAGTACTCGCAGAAGCCGCATTGCGCGCACGGCGGCCGCCCTTCGAACGGCACCGACGTGATCGCCATCGGCGCGGGGTACGAATGCCAGCCGAGCTTCTTCGCGCCGCGATCCGCGAGCACGCCGATCGACTTGGCCGGCATCGGTGGCATCGGATAGCCCTTGCTCCGCGGCGGATCGAACGGGCTCGCCCCCGCCTGGCCCGACACCCCCAGCTCCCACTCGGCCATCGTGTAGTACGGCTCGAGGTCCGCGTACGAAATCGGCCAGTCCTCGATCGCCGCGCCCGCCATCGCACCGTTCCGGCTCTTCTCCACGAAGTCCACCTCGTGGAACCGCCAGTAGTTGGCCGTGAAGTGCACCGTGCCGCCCCCCACCAGCTTGCCGTACAGCACCGCGGGCCGCACCGTCGCCGGCTGGCCGGGCCCTTCCTGGAAGACGTTCGGCTGCAGGCGGTGGTCGTTCGTGATCCCGTTCAGCGTCATCACGCCGAGTTCGTCATGCGAGAAGTCCTTCGTGCCGAGGAACGGTCCCTGTTCCAGCACCACCACGCTGAACCCCTCGCGCGCGAGCCGGCGCGCCACCACGCTCCCCGCGGCCCCCGCCCCCACGACCACGAAGTCCACCGCTTCCGACGGCGCGTACCGGTGGCCGTGCGGCGCCCACACCGAGTCAGCGCGCATCGTTGCCGGGCCGGTCATACCATCCGAAGGGCGCGCTCCAGATGCCGTGGTTCTGGAACCCCACGGCCTTCCATCCCGCGCCCCCGCGATTGCCGCCGTAGCTCGGTGCGCCCAGGTAGCCCATGATCGCGTGCGTGCGCACGAGACCGAAGAAGGGGTCCTTCTCGATCGTCTGCAGCAGCGACACCTGCTGCGCTTCCGTGAGCGTCGTGAACGACCGGGCCTCCGGATGCGCCGCGCGTGTGCGCTGCTCGAGGTCGTCGAGCCCCGCCGCGTAGCGGACCTTGCTCGCCGGCTCGTGCTTCGCGATCCATCGGTCAATGAACGTCGTCACCCCCGTCTCGTGCGCGCCCGGCGCGTCGTCCAAGGGGATGATGCACGCGGTCATGGCGTCCACCAGCGCGGCCTGCTTCGCGGTGAAGGTCAGCCAGGTGGGTGGCGCGCCGGCTTCGGCGAATATCTCCGCATGCACCGACTGCACGAGGGTCAGGCTCGCGCCGACCCCGCCCAGCCAGGTGACAAACGTGCGGCGATCGAGCGGTTGGTCGGTGTTCATGGTCTTCGCGGCAGGGCGAGGCAGGAGCCAAGTTGAGCGAGGACGTTACGTCCCGGCGGCAATGGGGGCAATGCACCGGCGTCCAGAATCGACGTTGCGACGATCAGCCCACGACGGAGCTCGAAGGCGAATCAACTGGACCTCAGCCGGCATACCCGCGATCGCGCGTGGGTTGCCCGCTGCGCCTCCCGCCGATCGAACAGCCGTGGTCTCCGCCTCACCTCCCGAAGTTGACGCCCAGCGAAATGCCAAAGGTGGGTTTCGCGCCGTCGAGGCCCAATGGGAAGGACACGGCCGGGCGCAACGTCGTGGACCCACCGAGCACAAACCCCGCGCCCAACGTCAGCTCCCCGTAGTCCCTGCTGGCACTCGACGAAACCCCGGCCAGGGAAGCCGTCGCCGTTCCATGTACAAAACTGCCGGCGGCGAACGGCACGATCTCCAGCGACCCCGTCGAGGTGACGACGCCCCCGATCGCGAGGCCTGCGTTGAGGTAGTTCGCCGTGAGCTCTGCAGTACCAAGGAATGTCGAAGCCTTGGGACCGCTCTGATACGAGTATCCCACGATCGGGCACACCTGAACGGTCCCACCCGTCGCGAAGGCATACCCGACGGAGGCAGCATACTGGGTGGCCGATTCCGGTATGCCGTCATAGCTGAGCACGGCGACCGAGCCTCCTCCAAAGACACCCACGGGAACACCGACGCTCGCGCCACCGCCGAATCCCTTGGCGCCCTCGGTGAACTCCGCGCCGACGGACG
>JANLSF010000593.1:0-4369 GCA_031362285.1 Gemmatimonadota bacterium
GACCGCGTCCTCAATGCCGGGCGGCACGGCCTTACGCTGCGCCCCGATGCCGCGCGGCTCTTCGGTGAGCACGCGCGCCACGATCGCCTGCACGCTGGGCCCCGTGAACGGCGCCTCGCCCACCAGCATCTCGTACGTTACCGCGCCGAGCGCGTAGATATCGCTGCGCGCATCGATCGTGCGCTCCCCCATGGCCTGTTCCGGGGACATGTACTGCGGCGTGCCGAGCGAGAGGCCGGTCTGCGTCATGCGCTGGCCGCCCGCGCTCTGCACCGCCAAGGCGATCCCGAAGTCGGCCACCAGTGCGTGCCCGCCCTGCAGCAGGATGTTCTCCGGCTTGATGTCGCGATGGATCACGCCGAGTCCATGGGCATAGCCCAGGGCGTCGGCCACCTCGCGCGCAATGAGGACCGCGTCGGCGACCGGCAACTGCCGCTCCCGCGCCAGCCGCGCGCGCAGCGTCTCCCCGGTGACGAGCGGCATGACGTAATACAGCAGGCTGTCCGCCTCACCGGAGTCGAGCAGGGGGAGGATGTGCGGATGCTGCAGCCGCGCGGTGGTGCGGATCTCGCTCAGGAATCGCTCGCCACCCAAGGCCGCCCCCAGATCCGGGTGCAGCACCTTGATGGCCACGTCGCGGTCGTGCTTGAGGTCGTGCGCGAGGTAGACGGTGGCCATGCCGCCCGCGCCGAGTTCGCGCTCGATGCGGTACCGGTCGCCGAGCGCGGTCGCCAACCGCGTCATGATCTCGCTCATCGCCGGCCCAGCCGCTTCACGAGTTCGGGAAGGGAGACGGCCGTCACCCCGTCGCCCATCGGCCAGCTCGCGTCGCCGCCGTGCACCACGTAGGCCGCGCGGGGGCTCAAGTCCTCGCACGCGATGCGGAACCCCTTCGACACCACCGGTGCGCTGGAGCGCTTGATCTCGACCACCGCGTCCACCCGCCCCCCTCGCTCGAGTACCAGGTCCGCCTCCGCACCCTTCTCCGTTCGAAAGTACATCGCGAAACGCTCGGACCCCGCCGCGGCGATCAACTGCTCGAGCACGAACCCCTCCCAGCTGGCGCCGGCCACCGGATGCGACAGCACCTCGTCGAGCGACCCGAGGCCGAGGAGTGCATGCAGGAGGCCGCTGTCGCGCAGGTACACCTTGGGGGCGCGCACGAGGCGCTTGCCGATGTTGCCGCTCCAAGGGGGCAGCCGGCGCACGAGCAGCAGGTCCGCCAGCAGGTCCACGTAGCGGCCCACGGCGGGGGCCGACACCTCGAGACTGGCCGCGAGCCGCGCCTTGTTGAGGGGGGTCGCGTGCGCGTGGGCCAGCATCCCCCAGAGGCGGCCCACCATCGCGGTGGGAAGGCGCGGGGCGAACATGGGCACGTCGCGCTCGAGGTAGCTGCGCACGAAGTCCAGCCGCCACTCGAGGCTCTCCGCGCCGCTTCGCGCGAGCAGGCTCCCCGGGAATCCGCCACGCACCCACAGGCGCTCCGCCGTGAGCCCACGCAAAGGCAACTCGTGCGCGAGCACGGGGGTAAGCTCCAGGTACGCCACGCGTCCGGCCAGCGACTCGCCGGCCTGATGCTGGAGCTCGAGCGAGGCGGAGCCGAGGAGGAGGAAGAGGCCGGCCTTCTCGCCCGCGGCGCGCCGGTCGTCGATGATGCCGCGCAGCCGCTCGAACAGCCCGGGCAACCGATGGATCTCGTCGAGGATGACGAGCTTGCCGGCCTGGGCGCGCAGGTAGGCATCGGCATCGTCGAGGCGACGCCGGTCGGCCTCGCGCTCGAGATCGAGGTAGAGCGCCCGGTCGCCGCGCTCGCGGGCGATCGCGCGGGCGAGCGTCGTCTTTCCCACCTGGCGGGGGCCAAGGAGGACGACGGCCGGCATCGCTCGCAGGCGGTCGCGTATCCGGGTACTGAGCGCTCGTTCGATCATTGTCGTAAATATAACGTCAGGCGTTTGCTTTACGCTATACGCTGCGCGCGCCCGGATCCCGCGCGCACTGCGTGCCACAGCGGTCCGGCCGAACGGGGGCGAACCGCTCCATCACCGCTTCAACCCCGTCACCGTCGCCACCCAGATGTCGCTCTGCGGATCGCTCAACGTGAAGTACAGCCAGCCACCGGTACGCGTACAGCATCGTCGCCCCGTCCTGCGAGAGCACCCCCGTGAGGGCGCGCACGTTACGCGCATCGAGCGCGACGCGCTGGTCGCCATGGTGGCCGGCAGCGTCAAGGCCGGCACCGACAAGGCGATGATCCGCGACCTGCGCACGGTCGTCGTGGGCGACGCGGCCTGGACCAGCCTTCGCAACGACGAGGCGTTCACGCCCGCCGGCGGCTCCCTGACGCCGACACGACGCTATCTCGAGACTGCGATCGTCCGGCGCGTCAACCGGCGGTGGAAGCTCGCACGCTACCACGCGACGCGGATCAACCGGCCGGCGGCACGCGGAGTGGCGCGGCTTCACGCGCACCAGCCGTGGCGTCGAGATGGAGCAGCCCCAGCACGCGCGGCCAATGCGCACTGGCACGCAGCTCGCGCGCAGCCACGAAACGCAGGTAGATCATCATGGACAGGTCGCGCTCGCTGATTGCCTGCTCTACCCACGGCATCGCGACCTCGAGCTCGCCGCACAGCAGGTGATAGAGGGCGTGGACGCGCGCGTCGCCGAAGGTCGCGCCGCCGCCCAGCGCGTCCGCCAACGCTCGGCCCCCCGCTTCGTCGCCTGACCGATGCAGGAGTCCGGCCAGGCACGCGATGGTGTCGGGATACCACGGTGCGTCCGCGTTCGCCCGGCGCGCTTCCTGCAACCCCACGTCGAGGCGACCCCGGTGGGCCTCGAGCATTGCGAGCGATACGCGCGCGACCGGCAGCCCCGGCGCCACCTCGAGCACCTGATGCAGTTGGGCGATCGCGTCGTCGCCGCGGCCGGCCGCCTGGAGGAAGGCGTGCCGGTTCATCATCAGCCACACGTCGAGCGGATCTTCGTCAATGAGCGGCTCCACGAAGGCGACCGCCTCGTCGGCGCGCCCGCTCAGGCACAGCAGCACCCCGTAGTGGTTCCGGTACGGTCCCGTCAACGAGTGCGTCACCACCCATTGCTCGCAGAGGCGGTTCGCCTCGTGCCAGTCGAGGTCGTAGAACCCGATGAGGTAGGCGAGGACGCTGTGGGCGTCCGGAAGCGCCGGATCGATGGCGAGCGCGCGGGAGACGAGCGCGCGAATCTTCGGGGCGACGGCATGCGCCGGTGTGCTCCCGAAGTTGGTCGTGATGAGGTGATAGTGCGCGAGCCCGACATGCGCGAGCGCGAATCCCCCGTCGAGCGCGATCGCCTGCTCGTAGTACTGCCGGCTCAGCTCGAGCGACTCCGGCGTGATGCGCGCCTCGTGGTAGCGGCCCCTCAGGAACGCCTCGTACGCGGGCATGCTGGGGACATAGCGCGCGGCGCGCGTGACACCGGGCGCGAGCGTGAGGCGCAGCGCCGCCGTGATCGCGGCCGCGATCTCGTCCTGCATGGCGAACACGTCGGCCATCTCGCGGTCATACCGCTCAGAGAACAGGTGCGAGCCGTCGATCGCGTTGATGAGCTGTGCCGTCACGCGGATCCGGTTCCCCGCGCGCCGCACGCTTCCCTCGAGTACGGTCGTCACGCCGAGCGAGAGGGCGATGGCGCGGATGTCCTGCTCCTTGTCGCGGAAGGCAAACGCGGACGTGCGCGCGATGACCTTGAGCCCGGGTATTTGCGCGAGGAGGTTGATGACCTCTTCGGCGAGCCCATCGGAGAAGTACTCCTGCTCCTTGTCGCCACTCAGGTTGGCGAACGGGAGCACGGCGATCGAGGGAGCCGCGTTCCCGGCACCCACCGGCGCCGCGTCTGCGTCGGTGAGCAACTGCGCGAACTCCGCAGCGGAGCCAAGCCGGTCAATGGGCTCGCGGGCCAGCGCGCGCTTGACGGCGCGCACGACGTTGGCGGGAATGCCCTCACGGAGACCGCCAATATCGGCCGGCGTCTGCACGAAGCGCTTCGCGATGATCGCCTGCGCGCTGGGCCCCGTGAATGGTGGCTCGCCCACCAGCATCTCGTAGAGCATGCAGCCCAGCGCATAGACATCGGTGCGCGCGTCCACCGCCTCGCCGACGGCTTGCTCGGGACTCATGTACGTCGGCGTGCCGACGCTGGCACCGGCCTGCGTCAGCGTCTCCGAGCCGATCGTGCTCACGGCCCGGCCGATGCCGAAGTCGGCCACGAGCGCGTGGCCGTCCTGAAACAGGATGTTCTCCGGCTTGATGTCGCGATGCACGATGCCGGCGCGGTGCGCGTGCTCGAGCGCACGCGCCACCTCGACCGTGATGCGCACCGCCGCCGCCACCGG
>JANLSF010000597.1:0-4765 GCA_031362285.1 Gemmatimonadota bacterium
CCGCGGCGACCGGCCTCGGCGGCCAGGCGCCGCCGCCGCATCCTCGAACCACGCAGGGCCCGGTGCACCTGCACCGGGCCCTGCGCGTCCAATCGTCGTGCTGCCGCGCCGTCAGACGCGCGGCATCAGGGGAAGTTCGGGTTCGTGCTCGTCTCGGCGAACGGCACCGGATAGCACGTCTGGGTCCCGATCGCCGGGAATCCAGGCTTGAAGTACGTGTTCCCCGGAACCGGCATGCCCGCAATGGCCGCCGCGCCCACGCGCCGGAAGTCGCCCAACCGCTTCCCTTCCAGGAAGAAGTCGAACCCCTTCTGCGTCATGAACTCGAGCAGCACGGCCGGCGCTGTCACGGCACCGGCGTACGCCGGCTGGGCGGCCGCCGTGCGGCGCAGCGCGACGAGCGCGAGCTGCGTGGCCTGGCCACCGATCTCGGCCTTGATGTAGTCCGCCTCCAACTTGCTCGCCAAGCGGATGCTCGTCGAGTACGCCGGATACTTCTGCTGCACGTAGAAGATGCCGGACGAGGGATCCTGCGGCGTGAGGGGCGGCGACAGGGTGGCGCCGTTGATGTACGTGACGCGAGGGTCCCCCTTCCGCCACGCCGAGTCGACGGAGACCGAGCCGCGATCCCGCGTCAGCTGCCAGAAGGTGTTCGCGAGTCGAGTCCGGTTCGCCAGGTCGTCAACGTAGGGCAGGTTGAAGACGAAGGCGGCCGGCACCGAGTCCGCATCCGTGCCGGCGGCGGCCAGGTTGCCCCGCTGCAGGTTCGCCCGCGCACGCCCCACGAAGGCGGCATTCGCGTACGAGTTGCTGAGCGCGGTGTTGATGGCCCGGCCGATGGTGATCGCGTTGGTGAAGTTGGCGATGGCCGAGTCGAGCAGGGCGTTCGTCGTGAGCTTCGCGCCCGGCGTGGCTGGTCCAGCCGCCACGGTGCCCTCGCAGAAGTGCTCGCCCATGAACAGGAACGAGTACGCCGCAAAGAGCGACGTCTGCGCGCGGTAGATGTTCGTGGTCGGCGTGGGCAGGGCGAGCCCCAGCACCGTGCGCGCGGACGAGATCGCCACCGACAGCGGGGCCCAGACGTCGCCGTTCAGGCTGCCGTTGGTGTTCAGCACGCCCCGGAGGGCGAACTCGTTGCGGGTCGGGAAGGTCTCGGCGACGATGATCTCGCCGGTGAACCACCCCGAGTACATCGCGAGGTACCCGTAGTTGGTCGCGAAGTTCTGCTGCGCCGAATTGGCGAGCGTCGGCGCGTCGGTCACGGGATTGATGGCCGCCGCGTCGATCACGGTCGGGTTGGGAACGGTGAGGAACTCGGTGCAGCCCGCCGCGGCCACGAGGACCAGGGCGGCGCCGGTGCGGCGCAGGCGGGCAAGCATGGGATAGGTCTGAGGAGTCATGCGTCCGCTCAATACTGGAGGTTGACCCGCAGCGTCACGCGCTTCGGGTTCGGGATCGTGAGGAAGTCGGAACGGTCGAACGCCGAGGCGATGTTGGTCAGCACCTCGGGGTCGGCGCCTTGGTAGTCGGTCCAGAGCTTCAGGTTGTTCGCGGCGAAGGTGATCGAGCCGCCGCTGGCGCCGATCTTGCGCGTCCAGTCGGTGGGCAGGCTGACCGCCACCGCGAGTTCACGGAAGCGCACGAAGTCGCCGGCCTGGATGAAGGCCTCGCGGACTTCGCTGACGTTGGTGGCCGCGCCACCGAGCTGCACGAACGCCGGCTGACCGGGGGTCGTATTGCCGTACTTGCGGAGACGGTCGTACGTCGAGAGCACCGTCGGATCGAGGCGGCGGTTCGAGCGGACGAGCTGCGTCTCGCGGAAGTAGTCCGTGAGGTTGTAGATGCCGAAGTCACGCTTGGTGTCGATGGACGCCGTGACGGTGACGTACTTGCCGATGCGCACGCTGTTGAACAGCGACGCCTCGAAGCCCGGGAGGGGCTTGTTGGCCTGCGTGAAGGCCGAGTCCACGGTCACGATCTTGGTGAGCGTGTCGATGGACAGGATGCGCTTGGTGACCTGCGCGCCGATCGGCAGCCCCTTCTTGACCTGGCCCACGTTGCCGGTGAAGAACGGCGAGACGCCACCCAAGTCGGTGACCTCGTTGTTGACCGTGTTCATGGCCACGCGCATGTCCCAGCTGAAGTTCTGGGAGCGGTACATCTGCGCATTGATCGCGAGCTCGAAGCCGCTGTTGAGCACGCTGCCGAGGTTCACGAACGGGTTGGTGTTGAAGCCGAGCGACGGCGGCAGGGGCCGCTGCAACAGGAGGTCGAACGACTTCTTGTTGTAGTACGTGAGCTCGAAGTTCACCTTGTCCTTCAGGATGCCGAAGTCGGCCCCCATCTCGTACTCTTCGCCCCGTTCCGCCTTCAGGTTGTTGTTGCCGGGGTTGTTGGGAATCGCGCCAGCCGCCGAGGCGGTAGTGGAGATGGCGTACGGGGCGGCGTTGTACGTGGTGAGCGCGGCCCCCGCGCCGGGCGATCGGCCCGTCTGTCCCCACGCCGTGCGAAGCCGCATGTTGGACACGAGGGGGAGCCGGAACCAGCTCTCGTCGGAAATGACGTACGAGATGCCGAGCTTCGGCAGGTAGAAGGCGTCATCCGGCCGGCCGAACGACGAGAACTTGTCGACGCGCTGCGCGGCGGTGAGGATGATCCGGTTCTTGTAGGCCACCTGCAACTGGCCGAGGATGCCGAACTGCGTCTGCTCGGCGTACCCTTGCGTGCCCGAGGTGCTCGAGGCCGAGCCGACGGTGTTGTTGCTGTTGACGATGAAGCCCTGGCCGGTCGCGCCGAGCGACTCGTTGCGCGTCGAGATGGTCTGCGCACCGAAGGACACGTTCGTCTCCCACTGGTTCTGCGCGCCCCAGTTGCCGCGCATGTTGCCGAGGTAGTCGAACGTGTACCGCTCGAAGCCCAGGCGCGTCTGCTGGTTGGAGCCGTTGTTGAGCGCCGCGGCATACTGGCCGATCGAGTTCTTGGGGAAGAACTTGGTCACCTCGTCGCGGATCAGGTCGGCGCCCAGGGTCAGGCGGTTGGTGAACCACGGGGCCGGCGTGTAGCTGGTCACGATGCCGAAGACGCCGCGGTTGGTCAGCTGCGAGTTCTGGATGGCCGAGATGGCGTTGACCTGGCGGGCAAAGCCGAACCAGCCGTCCGCGGCGGGGTTGCCGGTCGAGTCGCGCGAGAGCGGCGATCCGAGGAGGCCGCCGCCGAGCCAGCCGTAGATGTTGTTGTCGTTGTCCGGCAGGATCGCCTTGCTGCGGATGAAGCCGATGTTGGCGTCGATGCGCCACTGGTCGTTCGGCGAGATCTGGAAGTTGGCGCGCCCGTTGTAGCGGGTGAACGAGTTGTTCGGGAGCGTGCCGTTGTTGTCGTCGTAGTTGCCGGAGAGGAAGAACGAGTAGTTCTGGCCGCCGCCGCGACCATTCCACGACAGGATGCGGTCGAACCCCTTCTGGAAGGCGTTCGTGCGCACGAGCGGGTTGTCGCTGACGAGCGTGCCGAGCGTCGTGACGCCGGCGACGGTCGTGGTCGGCGTCTTGCCGATGCAGAGCGGGTTCGTGCTCGTGGCGAGGGTCGAGGCCAGCGAGCAGTTCGCGTAGTTGGTCGGTGGGGTCCACGCGGCGTCGATCGAGCCGTACTCGTACTTGACGCTCTGCGTGAACGACTGCTGGCCGATCTTGCCGCGCTTGGTGATGATCTGGATCACGCCGGCCGAGGCATCGGCGCCGTAGAGCGACGCGGCCGCCGGGCCCTTCACGACCTCGATGGACTCGATGTCGTCCGGGTTGATGTCGTTGAGGCGGTCGGTGACCTGGCCGTTGAGGCCGAGGTTGACCGTCTGCTCCGCCACGCGCACGCCATCGATGAAGATGAGCGGCGTGTTGGAAAGCGAGATGGACGCATTGCCGCGGATGCGGATCTGGTTCGCGGTGCCGGCCGTGCCCGAGGTGCGGCTGATCGCCACGCCCGGGGTGCGGGCCTGCAGGAGCTCGCCGATCGTCTGGATGGAGGCGTTCTCGGTGAGCTTGGCGGCGTCGACCGAGGCGATCACCGCGGACTGCGCGCGGCGCTCCTGGTTGCCGGCCGTGCCGGTGACAACGACCTCGGACAGCTTGAGGGTCGTCTCGTTGAGCGCTTCGTCGTGGTTGGTGGTCTGGCCCCCGACGATGGTGACGCGGGTGCGGGCGGCCTTGTAGCCGACGCGCGTGAAGCTGAGCGTGACCTGGCCCGCTGCCACGTTCGTGATCCGGTACTGCCCCTGGGCATTCGTGATCGCCCCGGATGCGGTGCCCACTACCTGAACGCGGGTATCGGCCAGCGGCTGCTTCGTTTCAGCGGACGAAACGGTGCCGGTGACGATGCCCGTCGTGCCCTGCGCGGCGACGGGGCCTGCGAGCGCGCTCAGCAACAGCGCCCCCACGGCCACGACGCGACTGACCAGACTGCGTCGCATCTCGATCTCCTCGACTGCATTGGGAATAGACGTGCGCCACGGAGCGCCTCCCCGTCGTGAACGGACACGGGGCTCCGTGACAAGGGGAAAGGTTGTGCGGTTGCGCACAACTGCCAACACTTGACATGCCCCGAGTGGAGGTCGCAATCGCCGGGCTCGCGATTCACCTTGCCTTCGGCCCGCGCGCGCATGGGCGCTAACCCGTTAACGCGCAACAGCTTACGAGATATCGTCGGCGGACATGGACCCCTTGTCCACGTGACTCGATCTCTCACCTCTGAGATTAAGATTCTCTTAATGGCAACG
>JANLSF010000610.1:0-1513 GCA_031362285.1 Gemmatimonadota bacterium
CGGGCAGCCGCGCGCTCCACCGCGTCGAGGCGCGCCCCCCCCCGCGCGAAGGCCACGATGCCGGCGAATCCGCACATGAATGCGTCGGCTACCGGCCGGCCGGCGTGCTGCGCTCATCCCGCATGTGTTCGCTCCGAAAACGGGACGCCCAACGCCCATTGCACGCACACGACGCGGTCCGCGACATTGCACGGGTGCCTCACACTCGCTCGCTCCGCCCGATCGGCGTCACGCCGGATTTCGAAGGTACGGACTGGATCGACAGCATGCCAGACGATCAATGCATGGAAGTCTTCTGGCTCTACGTGGACCCGCCCGAAGCCTTCCTCGCGCAGCACGACCCGGCGCTGCTCGGCGTCGCGCTGCGTCGCGCGCTTCGCGAAGTCGCGGCTGGCACCGGTTGACCGGTCCCCGCTACGCGTCGTTCACGCCGATCGATTTCATCAACGCGGCATGACGCAGGCGGCGCGCACGCCGCGCCGCACCCTGCGCACCCGAGTGCGCCCCATGCAACAGCGCCCTGGCGTGTCGTGGCACGACGTACCGCGCCAGCCTCCAGATGCGCCGACTGAGCCGAACGGGTGCGCCCGCATCCAGCGACTCACGGTCGGTCACGACATGGCGAAGACGGTGGGCAATCGCGCCCAGAAGCTGCGCGACGCCGCTCGCGGCCAGCACCGCCCCCGGGTTCTCCCTGGTCACGTGCGACCACCACGCGAGCTCCGCCGCCTCGTGGCCGAGCTGGTGCGCATCGGGAACCCGCAGGGCGGACCAGGCGGCGTCCGGAATGTCGGCCCCGAACAGCGAGCCCGCCGCAGCCAGGCTCACGGCCACCATTCGTGAGGCATCATGCCGAGCGCCGTCCTCGCCCAGACGCTTCCAGTCGAGCGTCTTGCCTTCGCGGTGGATCAGGAGGGTGATGTCGAGCAGCCCGACGGCGACCCCGTTGAAGCGATGGTGCACCGCCGTGTGGGCGGCCAGGTGGAGCAGTTGATCGGTCGGATCGAGCACGCTCCATCCGCCGTCGCGACGACGGCGCGCCGCGATCTCGGGCAGGAGGTCCGGTACCGTCTCGGCCAATGATCCCGGCCGGGCGTGCACCTCGAGCACCAGGGGGGGGTCACCCAGCGTCAGCCCCACGGACAGGCGCGGATCGGTATCGCCGAGGTCTCGCCACGGGGGAAGACGCCATCCGAGCGGTGCGAGGGCCTCTCGTACGCCGTCGAGGGACGGCGCATGAATCCACACGTCCATGTCCGACATCGTCCGGAGCTCAGGTGCGGGATAGACCGCGGGCGCCAGCGCCATCCCCTTGAGAGCGGTCGCTTCCAGGCCGGCCTGCGCCAGCGCATCGAGCAGTGAACGCAACGCCGACTTGCGACGCATCCACGCCAGCAGGTTGTCGCGCCGGGCCCCGTCGCAGCGCTCGCGGAACGCCCTCGGCGCCTCCACCCCCCGTTCCCCGATCCGATGCGCCAGCAGCGGCCACAGCCGCGGCCCGGCGGCCGCGAGC
>JANLSF010000626.1:0-4039 GCA_031362285.1 Gemmatimonadota bacterium
ATGGGGACGATGGTGCTCAACGCGGCCACGGCGCAGGTCGGGGCGGTTGCGGCACCGGCTCAGAGCGGTGGCGGCTCGAACGCCCTTCCCGCCACGCGGGTGGCCGGCAAGGCCGATCGGCCGTCGGCTGCGGCCACCGCCGCCACGGTCCAGCAGGGGGCGATGTCGGTGCCGCAGCCAGGCGCCGGCGAACCGGTGGCCAAGAAGGGGAGCATGCTGCCGGCGATGATCGGGGCCGGCGTGCTGGTGGTGTCGGTGGCGGGCTACTTCGCCGTGACGGCCGGGAAGGGGAAGACCGAACTAATCCCGAACCCGGGCGGCGGCACGGCGCAAACCACGATGACGGCGGCGAACCCGCGGGGCGACTCGGTGCCCGCGATACCGACTGGGGGCAGCAAGACGCCCGGAGGTACCGCGACGCCCGGAGGGACGACGACGACGGGAGGAACCAAGGTGCCCCCCGTCCCCACCGGGGGCTCCACTCGTCCGTCGACCTTCGCGGCCGACCTGGCCAAGCTCCGGGCCGACGCCGAAGACGACAAGGCCGACAACAGCGCCGACGTGCTCTCACGCGCCAGGGCGCTCGCCTCGAGCGCGGTGACGGAGAAGGATCGGCTGACGATCAAGTACAGTTCAGCGATGGCCCACATGAAGGCCAGCAACACCGCCGAGGGCTGTCCATTGCTCACCGAGCTCGAGCCGAAGGCGGCCCTGATCGGGGTTGCCGCCCAGGTGAAGAGCTTCCTGGCATACTGCAAGTAAGTGACCTACGTCCTTCCGTCCCTCGCCTCCGGGTGGCACCTTTGCCTCACCTGAGCCCACCCCCTACCCGCCCCCGCACCGCCTCGTGAATCACCCGGACGCCGCAACGCCCGGCAGCGAGCCGGCCAAGGACATCACGGTCCACGTCTTTGGACGGACCGATGTCGGCCGGACGCGCGAGCACAATGAAGATGCGTTTGTCGTCGCTGACCTGACGGCCGACAACGCGACCCTCCAGCCCGAGGTGCGCACGCACCGGCTGGGGGAGCGCGGGACGCTGTTCATGGTCGCCGATGGCATGGGGGGCGCCGCCGCCGGCGAGATCGCCTCGGCGATGGCCACCGACGTGGTGCTGGCCGAACTGAGGCAGGAGTGGCTGGGCGCCGCCGCGAGCACCCCGGACCTGTTCGCGACCTCGATCAAGAAGGCCGCCGAGGCGGCGAACACGCGGATCCACCAGTATGCGCTCGAGCACCCCGAGCATCGCGGCATGGGGACGACGGCCACCGTGGCCGGGATCCTCGGCGATGCGCTGTACGTGGCCCAGGTGGGCGACTCGCGCGCGTACCTCGTGCGCGACGGCGTGGCCAAGCAGATCACCAAGGACCAGTCGCTGATCCAGAAGCTGGTCGAGGCCGGTGAACTCACGGCCGAAGAGGCCGAGCAGAGCGAGCGCCGCAACATCATCCTGCAGGCGCTCGGCCCCGAGGCCAACATCAAGGTGGACCTCACGATCCAGCCGGTGCGGCAGGGCGACACGCTGGTGCTCTGTTCCGACGGCCTCTCGGGGCAGATCCGCACGGAGCAGATCTCCGAGTCGGTGATGGCGCACGCGGACCTGGTGCAGCTGTGCAAGACGCTCATCGACCTGGCGAACTCGAACGGTGGCCCCGACAACATCACGGTGGTGGCCGCGCGGTTCGAGGGCGCGGGACTCGAGTCCGTGACGAGCGACGACCTGGTGGGACATCGTGCGTACCGGTTCGGCGGCGACACGCGCTCCACGGTGCCGATGGGGGCGGAGCAGTTCGCGAACGTGACGGCCGAGGTGCGGCGTCCGGCGGCGTATGATCCGCTCGCGCCGACCCCGCCCACCGGTAACCCGGTGATCAGCGAGGAACTGGCGAACCGTCCGACGCCCAGGTCGACGCCGAAGCTGACCCCTCGCTCCCTCGATGCGATGCGCAAGGACGCCACCGGCCCCGGGGTGCTGGCGTGGGTGCTCGTGGCGGTGGCCATTGCCCTGGGCGCCGGCTACTTCTTCTTCCGCGACACGCCCCAGTAGGATGGCGCTCGCCCTGACGGTGCGCACGGGCGCGCTCTCGGGGCGCACGCTGACGTTCGAGCGCGCGATGATCGCGATCGGGCGCGCGCCGGGCTCGGACCTCGTGTTCGACGCGCACCAGGACATCGACGTGTCGGGGCACCACGCCGAGATCGTGGTGATCGGCGCGCGCGTGGTGCTGCGCGACCTGGGGAGCACCAACGGCACCTGGGTGAACGGGGTGCGGCTCGAGCAGGACAGCGAGATCTACGACGGCGACGTGATCAGCTTCGGCGAGCATGGCCCGCAGGCCGTGGTCTCGGGCGCGGGGCGTGAGCGCCCGGGTGGCGCACCGGCCACGCGCGGGTCCACGCCGGCCACGCGCGTGTCGAGCAGCATGAGCCCGGCAGCGGCGTCCTCGCCGGCGGCGTCCTCACCGGCGGCGCCGGCGCCGAATCCCAAGGGAGTGGCGACGCCTCGCAGCACGCAGATGAAGATCGATGCGGCGGTGGACCGGAGCACGCGCAAGCTGCAGGCGACGCTCATTGGCGTGGCCACCGTGCTGGGCGTGGCGGCCATGGGCGCCTTCTGGTACGGCAAGAAGCAGGCGACCGACGCGCTCGCCCCGATGCTCGCCGCGTACGACTCGCTGAACAAGTCGCTGGCGTCCTCGATGGCGAACTCGAAGGGGATGTCGGGCACCATGGACAGCGTGCTGCGTGCGCAGCAGGCCGAAATCAGCGCCTTGCGCCGGCAGTTGGAGGCGGGCGGCGGCCGCGGGGAGATGGACGATGCGGCTCGCCGGCTGGCCGAGGCACAACGTCGCGCCGCGGCGGCCATGGGTGCCGCGTCGGTGGACCTCACGGCGATCAACGAGCGCAGCGGCAAGGGGGTCGCGCTGCTGGTCATCGAGATGCCCGACGGGACCCGGGCGTCGGCCACCGGATTCTGCGTCAACGAGAAGGGGCTCATCGTCACCAACCGGCACGCGGTGCGCGAGCCCACGACGATGACCTCGGCCGCGAAGATCGCGGTGTTGTTCAACGACACCAAGGGGTGGATGTCGGCGCACATCGTGCGCGTCAACGACGGCGACGATGACCTCGCCGTGTTGCAGATCGACCGGCCGGGGCCCTTTCCGGTGGTGGCCGGGATCGCGACCGAGGCGCCCAGGGTCGGGCAACCGATCGCGATCATCGGCTTCCCGCTCGGCTTCGACGCCGCGCAGGACGGCACGGGGACG
Source organism: Gemmatimonadota bacterium (assembly GCA_031362285.1). Taxonomy (GTDB): domain Bacteria; phylum Gemmatimonadota; class Gemmatimonadetes; order Gemmatimonadales; family Gemmatimonadaceae; genus JACPPC01. Next base: position 3,270 of record JANLSF010000626.1, read on the forward strand.
AAGATCACGGCCCGGGCGACGCTCGTGCCGGGGACGGTGAGCAAGCTGATCGATCGCCTCGTGCAGGTGGACTCGTACGCCGCGCAGGGCTCGAGCGGGAGCCCGGTGCTCGATGCCAGGGGCTTCGTGATCGGCGTGGTGTACGGCGGCCCGACCGAGGCGGCCGGGCGCATCGTGTATGCGGTGCCGTGGGTTCGGTTGGCGGCGGAGCTGGCGAAGTAAGCAGCGCCGCTACCGCCCCCGCCTGAGCACGAGCCACCGCGCCGCCGCCGCCTGCATCCCCGCCTCGCCGCCCCAGGCGCAGGCGATCGCGAGGTCGCCGGGAATGGTCCGCGCCCAGCGCGGGTCGCCGAACTGGAAGATCATCGCCTCCCGGTTGGCCGCTCGCGCCAGCAGCGTGAGCTGGTCGAGCCGCTGCAGCGTGGCCTCGGTGTAGCCCGTGCGTCCCTTGCCGCCGCGCACTTCGCCATAGAGGGCGATCACGAAGGTGGAGCGTGCGCTCGGGGTGGGGCCCTCCACGGCGCGCGCCTGCACGCCAGCGGCGCGCAGCGTGTCGAACAGGGGCTCGCGGCTCGGGCGATCGCTCACGTCGGCATCGTCGTCCACCACGGCGATCTCGATCGGGGCGCGCACGAGGGGCGGCATGCCGCGGCCGATGTGGATCACCCGGTCGGTGAGCTGCGTGCCCCAGCCGATGTCGGCGCTGCTCGGCTTCCGGAACTCGTCGGGCGACGACGCCCACTGCGCCCACTTCCGGCGGCGTCGCAACG
>JANLSF010000646.1:0-18319 GCA_031362285.1 Gemmatimonadota bacterium
CGCGGTCGGCCACGGCGGCGTGCCATCCGTCGGGTTCGAGAACCACGATGGGGACGTCGGCCGTCGGCAAGGCCGCATACGGCAGCCCGGCGCGCGACGCCGGGTCCGTCAGCACGGCGCGCACGTCAGCGTCATCCAGCACGTGCCGCAACCGATCAGCCGGATACGAGAGGTCAAGCGGTACGTACGCTGCACCCGAGCGCAGCACACCCAACAGCGCGACCGACAGTGCACTCGTCCGGTCGACGGCCACCGCCACGCGATCCCCAGCCCGAACACCAGCGGCCTGAAGCACACTGGCCACGATCGCCGAGCGGCGCGACAACTCGGCATACGTCAACGATTCATCATCGGCGCAAATGGCGATGGCCGCCGGTGTCGCCTGTGCCTGCGCCAACACGCGCTGCGGCAGGGTCCAGCCGGGGAACGGCGGCGCATCCGCCGTCTCGCTCTGCGCGGGACCACGGGGAATGTCGTCGGCGCTCGCTGGCGGCGCGACGGCGACCGCGTCACGCAATACCAGCTGCCGCTCGACCGCCGTCATGCAGTGGAGGCGCGAGATCGGGACGTGCGTGTCCGTCACGATGCCGCGAACCAGCTCCACGTAGTGACTCAACAGGCCATCGATCGACTCGGCGTTGAACAGGTCGCTCCGGAACTCCATGACGGCGCGGAACGCCCCGCCCGGAGCCGCCGCCAGCATCAGTGTCAGATCGAACTTGCTCGTGTCCTTGGTGCCGGGCACGCGCGTGGCCGAGACCCCCGGCAGCCTCAGTTCCTGCGGAGCGGATTCGAACAGCTGGAACGCCACCTGGAAAATCGGGCTTCGGCTCCGGTCGCGGACGGGCTGCACCGCATCCACCACCTGCTCGAACGGAATGTCCTGGTTCGCCAGCGCCTCCACGGTGCGGCCGCGGACCCTGCGGAGCAGCTCCACGAAGCCGGGATCGCCGCTCGCGTCCACGCGGATCGCCAGCGTGTTCACGAACAGGCCGATGAGCGGCTCCACCTCGGCACGCAACCGCCCCGCGGTGATCGAGCCGATGACAAGGTCGTCCTGCCCGGTATGCCGCGAGAGCAACGTCGCGAAGGCGGCGAGGAACGCCGCGTACGGCGTGGCGCCTTCGCGCTTCGCCAGGGCGCGCATGCCGTCGGCGACGCCGGCCGGAATCAGGAGCTCACGCTTGCCACCGGCGGCCGTCATGACGGCGGGGCGGGGGCGGTCCGTGACCAGCTCGAGGGTGGGCGACTCGGCCAGCAGCGTGCGCCAGTAGTCGAGTTGCCGCGCCGACTTCTTCCCCTGCAGGGCCTTCCGCTGCCACACCGCGTAGTCGGCATACTGCAACGGCAGGGGGGCCAGGGCCGGCGTCCTCCCCTGCACGAGGGCCGCGTACGCGGCCTCGAGCTCCGCATTGAACACGCCGAGCGACACGCCGTCGGCGATCGCGTGGTGGAAGGCGGCCAGCCACACGTGCTCGTCGTCGGCGGTCCGCACGAGCGACATGCGCACCAGCGGCCCCTCGGCGAGGTCGAACCCCGCGTTGAGGTTGGCGTCCACGGCCGCGCGCAGCCGCGCCTCCCGCACGTCCGGCGCGAGGGCCCGCAGGTCCTCGAGCGGCACCGGCACCGTGAGGCCGGGCAGCACCACCTGCAGCGGCTCGTCGCCCTCGGGAACGAACACGGTGCGCAGCGCTTCGTGACGCTCCACGATCAAGGCCACGGCGCGGCGGAAGGCCTCCACGTCGAGCGGACCGCGCAACATGACCGCCACCGGAATGGTGTACGCCGCGGTCGCCTCGTCGAGCTGGTCGAGCACCCAGAAGCGACGCTGGGCGAACGACACGGGCATGGCGTGCACGGCGCCGAACCGCGCGGCGAGCGCCGCCACCCCGCGGGGGGCTCCCGCTTGCGTGCCGCCGGTCATGTCGCCCCGTCCACGCCGGCCCGCCGGAACCGATCGCGCGAGAGGGCGACGAGGCCGTCGTCCTCGTCCTCGTCCGCCGCCGGCGCCGCCTGCAGCGCGTCAACGCTCGCCGCGAACTGCGCCACGGTGTCGCCCTGCATCAGCCCCGCGAGCCCCACGCTCACCCCCCTCTCGCGACGCACGCGGCCCACGATGCGCATGGCGAGCAACGAGTGCCCCCCCAGCTCCAGGAAGCCGTCGTCCATCCCCACCCGATCGACGCGCAGGATCTCGGCCCACAGCTCGGCGATCGCCGCCTCGGTGCCGGTGCGCGGGGCCACGTAGCTGCGCGCCGAACGCTGAACGGCCGGCGGCACGAGCCGCTTGCGGTCGACCTTGCCGCTGGCCGTCACGGGCAGGGCCGTCATCCGGACGAACTGCTCGGGCACCATGTATTCCGGCAGCGAGCCGCCCAGATGCCGGCGGAAGGCGAGCAGCTGGTCGGGATCGAACGCATCGGGCTGCGCGTGATGGACGAACTCGCCCCACGGGAGGGAGGCGCCCATGGGCGCAATCGCCGGCAGCGGCCCGATCGTCGCGCGCGTCCTGTGCCGCAGCTCGGCATCGAAACGCCCGATCGTGCCCGACGCTGGCCAGCGCAGCTCCACCTCGTAGCGATCGTCGAGCGACGCCAGCGCCTCGGGGTGGATCCCCCGCACCGGCGCCTGCGCGATCTCCGCGCGGATCTCGGCCACCGTACGGAGTGCCGGCGCGGAGGACACGAGTGCCTGCGCGTTCAGTTCGCCGAACAGGCGCGCGTCCACCATGTCGACGAGCCGCACCACCGACGGTTCCCCAACCAGCAGCGCGCGCACCTCGTCCAGGGTGGCCACCGTCGCCGGCGGCGCGGCCGCGCCGAGAGCCCCCTGCACGGCGTCCAGCTCGATCACCACGTCCAGCCGGAACCGCGTGAGCTCGTTGTCCGCACGGCCGCGCTTGGGGCTCACCGTCACCCGCGCGATGCGTGGCAGGTGGAGGCGCAGCGCGTCGAAGAACGCGGGATCCACCACCAGCTCGGTTTCCTGCCGAAGACGCTGCCGCACGCGCGCGCGCAGGTCGACGGCCGAGGTGTCGTCCGCCGCGTTGAACAACGCGATGGACGTGTGCAGGGTCTCCAGCAGCGGCAGGAGCCGAAGATCGGCAAGGAAGATCCGGCCACCCGGGGCAAGCACGCGCACCGCGCGCTCAAGCACCTGCACCAGGTTCGCGACGTCCGGGAAGTACTGGGCGACGGAGTTGATGATGACCGTGTCGACGCTGCCGTCGGCATACGACTCGGTGTCGTGGGCCGCGCCCAGCCGAAGCGTGACGTTGCGCGAGACGGGGGCGAAGGCCGGGTCGCGCCGCAGAGCCTCGAGGCCAAGCTCCGAGATGCCGAGCGCCCGGTAATCGTCGACGTGCGGCGCGATGCGCACGAGCAGCAGGCCGGTGCCCACACCGAGATCAAGAACGCGTTTCGGCTTCCCCGCGAGGATGCGGTCCACCGTCGTCTCGACCCACTCGCGCATCTCGGCGACGGGGATGGGCCGCTTGTCGTACATGCTGTTCCAGCCGGAGATGTTGAACCCCGGCTCGATGGCTGCGGCGCCCTCCGTCACGCCGGTGCAGGCGGTGTCGAAGACCGAAGCGAGGAGTTCCACGCCGCCGGCATCGCCCGCGGGGCCGGCGTCATCGGCCACCACGTAGGCCACGAGGCGCGAGTCACCGTCCTCGTTGGTGTGCGCCATCACCGCCGACTCGCGGATCGCAGGATGCGCGGCCAGCGCCGCCTCGATCTCGCCGAGCTCGATGCGGAAGCCGCGGATCTTCACTTGCGCGTCGCGGCGACCCAGGTACTCGACCTCGCCGGTCGCGCGTCGCCGGGCCAGGTCGCCCGACCGGTACAGCCGCTCGCCGGGCCTGAACGGGTGCGGCACGAACCGCTCGGCCGTGAGCTCGGGCCGCTTGAGGTAGCCGCGCGCCACGCCGGCGCCGCCCACGCACAGTTCACCGCGCACCCCCACGGGCACCAGCTGCAGGTGATCGTCGAGCGTGTACAGCGACAGCGTGGGAATCGGCCCGCCGATCACCGACACGCCGTTCGCGATCTCGGCCGCGCCGATCACCTTGAAGGTGACGTGCACCGTGGTCTCGGTGATGCCGAACATGTTCACGAGCGTGACCGCGGGATAGCGCGCCTGCCAGTCGCGCAGCAGCGCAGGCTGCAGCGCCTCCCCTCCGAAGATCACGTAGCGCACGGCGAGCCGGCGCGGCGCACCGCCGATGGCCTCGGGGAGCAACGCGTAGAAGGCGCTCGGCACCATGTTGAGCACCGTCACCTGTTCGCGCTCCAGCAGCGCCAGGAAGTCGCCGCCATTCTGGGCGACCGCGCGGGGCACCACGACCGCGCGACCGCCGAAGAGCAGGGCGCCGTACATCTCCCACACCGAGAAGTCGAACGAGAACGAGTGGAAGACGCTCCACACGTCGGCGGGCCCGAAGGTGAACTGGAGCCGGTCGTTCACCAGCAGCCGGACCACGTTGCGGTGCTCGATCAGCACCCCCTTGGGCCGGCCCGTGGAGCCGGACGTGTAGATGACGTAGCACAGGTTGCCCGCCTGCGCGGACGCCGGCGGCGCGTCGTCGCGCACCGACGCATCGGGGGCCCACAGCGGCTCGGCGAGCAGCATCCCGGCGCCCATCCCGGCCAGCCGGCCCGCGATGTCCGGCTCGGTGATCACCCAGCGCGACTCGCTGTCCTCAAGCATGAAGGCGATGCGATCGTCCGGATACGCCGGGTCCACGGGCACGTACGCGCCGCCCGCCTTGAGGATCCCGAGCAGCACCGTGATCGCGTCCGCCGTCTTGTCCATGCACACGGCCACCAGCGCGTCGGGGGTGACCCCGCGCGCCCGCAGGCGCCACGCCACGCGGTTGGCTCGCCGGTCCAGCTCGGCGTAGGTGAGGTGCACGTCGCCGCAACTGACCGCCACCCGATCCGCGTGCGCGCGCACCTGCGCCTCGAACAGGCCGTGAATCGTGGCATCGTGGGGCCACGCCGCGTCGGTCGCGTTCCACGTCACCAGTTGCTCCGTCACCTCGGCGGGCGTGAGCAGCGGCAGCCGCGACAGACGCAGGCCCGGGTCGGCCGCCGCCGCACCCAGCACGGTGCCGAAGTGTCCGTAGAACCGGTCGATGGTCGCGGCATCGAACAACGCCGTGCGGTACTCCAGCACCACGTGCAGCCCATCGGGCTGCTCGCTCGCGCCGAGCAGGATGTCGAACTTCGCGGTGGCGAAGTCGGTGTAGAGCGGCTCCACCGTCGCGCCCGGGAGCGACAGCGTTTCCGGATCGGCCCCTATCATCGCGAGGCCGACGTTGAACAGCGGCGCCTGGTTGAGCTGCCCCGCCCGGCGCAGGTCGAGCGCGATCTTCTCCAGCGGCACGTCCTGGTTCTCGAAGGCCGCCAGGCACGTCTGGCGCGTGCGGCCAATCAACTCGGCGAACGTCGGGTCGTCCGCGAGGCGGCTGCGCAGCACCATCACGTTCGGGAAGTAACCGATGAGCCCCTCGAGCTCGACCAGGCGGCGCCCCGTGCTTGGCGAGCCGACCACGACGTCATCCTGCTGGCTGTGGCGCGCCAACACGGCGAAGTACGCGGCCAGCAGCACCATGTTCATGGTCGCGTCGTGCGCGCGTGCCAGCGCTCGGACGCGGGTCAGCACGTCGAGCGGGAGGACGAAGCGCCGGCGCGCCCCGTCGAACGAGGGGGTGCCCGCCCGGGAGCGGTCGGTGGGGAGGTCGAGCACCGGCAGCTGGGCCAGCTCCTCCCGCCAGTACGCCAGCTGGCCGGCCAGCTCGCCGCGGTCCATCGCGTCGCGCTGCCACACGGCGTAGTCCCCGAACTGCAGGGGGAGCGGCGCCAGAGCGGGCGTCGCCCCGGCGACGAACGCCGCATAGAGTTGTCCCAACTCCCGGTACGTCACGTTGCGCGACGACTCGTCGCACACGATATGGTGCGTGACGAGCACCGCCACCCAGTCATCGTCGCGCACGCGAATCACGGTGGCGCGCAGCAGTTGCTCGCGCCCGAGGTCGAACCGCTCCCGGGTCCGCGCCACGACGGCCTCCCGGATCTGCTCCTCGCGCTGGCCCTCGGGCTGCGCCCGCAGGTCCACGAGCGCCATCTGCACCGGCTCGGGGGGAGCCACCACCGCGCGCGCCGCGCCGGTGGCGGAGACGAACCGCGTCCGCAGCGCCTCGTGGCGCACCACGAGCGCGTCCAGCGCGCGCTGCCACGCCACCACATCGAACGATCCGCGTACCCGCAGCACCCGCGGCACGTTGTAGGCCACGAGATCGGCCACCGCTTGATCCAGCTCCCAGAGCGTTTCCTGCGCCGGCGTGAGCGGGACCTCGGCGTCCGGGGCGCGCCGGGGGATGTGCTCCGACGGCGCCGGCGCCGCCGGGGCGTCGGACGCGGCCATCGCGCGCAGCTTCTGCTCGAGCAGCACGCGACGCTCGGGCGAGAGCTGCGCGAGGCGCGAGCGCATCTCCGGGGACAGGGTGGGATCGGTCATCGTGCGGGACGCGTCACGTGGACGGCGTGGACGCGTCGCCGCCGAGTTGCCGCGTCACGTCGGCATCCGACAGCCCCTCGATCGCGGCGAGCGCCGCCTCGAGCTTCGCCGCCTCGGATTTCGCGGCGCGCTCCGCGTCCACGAGGGCCGCCACCTGCTCGACGGTGGGCGTCTCGAACAGCGCCCGCAGCGACAGGCGCACCCCCAGTTCCTTGCTGATGCGGCCGAGCACGCGGATGGCGAGGAGCGAGTGACCGCCGAGGTCGAGGAACGACTCGGTCACGCCCACCTGCTCCTTCTTGAGCACGTCGCGCCAGATCTTCGCGATCGTCGTCTCGGTCGGCGTGCGCGGCTCCACGTGCGTCGTGCCTCCCGACTCCAGGTCGGCGCCCGGCAACGGGAGCCGCGCCTTGTCGACCTTCCCGTTGGCGGTGAGCGGCATCGCGTCGATCAGGAGCACCGCGCCCGGCACCATGTACTCGGGAAGCGAGGCCGCCACCCACGCCTGCAGCTTCTCGGGGGTCGGCCGGTCCCCGTGCGACACGGCATAGCCGGCCGTCTTCGGCACCGCGTACGCCACGAGGCGCGCGTCCGCGTCCACCGGAGTCACGAGCACCACGACCGCATGCAGCACGCCCGGGTGCGCACGCAAGGCCTGCTCGATCTCCCCGACCTCCACCCGGTAGCCGCGCACCTTGACCTGATCGTCCGCGCGGCCGAGGAACTCGATCGTGCCGTCGGCCAGGCGCCGCACGCGGTCGCCCGTGCGATAGCAGCGCCCGCCCTGCAGCGTCACGAACCGCTCGGCGGTGAGGTCGTCCCGATGGAGGTAGCCACGCGCCACCCCCAGGCCGCCGATCACCAGCTCACCCGGCACGCCGAGCGGCTGCTCGGCGCCGCGGGCGTCGAGCACGAACGCCCGCGTGTTCGCCAGCGGACGGCCGAGCGGCACGGTTTGCGCGCCCTGGGCCAGCGCCGCGTCGAGCGACGCCAGCGTCGCCTCGTGCGTGAGCACGCCGACCGTGGTCTCCGTGGGGCCGTAGTGGTTGAGCACGCGACAGCTGCCCGCCGCCAGCAGCGTGCGCGCCACCGCGGGGCGGAGGGCCTCCCCGCCGAGCACCACCCATCGACGGGGCAGCACCGAGGCGAGGTCGGCGCCCGCGCGTCCCGCCATCAGGGCCGCGAGGTGATTGGGCGTGATCTTGAGGACGTCGAACTGATGCACGCTCACGTACTCGGCAAACCGCGCCGGTTCGGTGGTCACGTCCTTCGAGAGCGTGTGCAGCGTGCCGCCCGCGAGCAGGGCCGGCAGCACGCTGGTGTTGCCGAGGTCGGCCGCCAGGGTGGACACCATCCCGAAACGCCAGCCATCGAGCGCTCCAAAGCCGTCGCCCGCCGTGCCGCTTGCCGTGCCGGCGAGCACGCGACTCACCACCCGCGCGTAGTGCACGGCATTGGCATGCGTGACCGCCACCCCCTTCGGCACTCCCGTCGAGCCCGACGTGTACAGCACGTAGGCGGTGTCGTCGGGCGTGGCCAGCGGCGGCAGGTTGGCGGTGGAGAGGGCGCCGAGCGTCGCCGCGTCCGACTCGCGATCGAGGGCGACGACCGTGACACCGGCGGGAATCCGCGACGCATGCGCGGCCGCGGCGACCACCACCGTCGCACCGCTTTCCTTGAGCTGCTGCGCCAGTCGCGGCGCCGGTGCATCCACCGCCAGCGGCATGTACGCGCCGCCGGCCTTCAGGATGCCGATCAGGCCGACCAAGGCATCGGCGGTCCGGTCGAGCAGCAGCCCCACGGGCTGGCCACGTCCGACGCCAAGGGCCCGCAGGTGGAGGCCCAGCTGGTTCCCGCGCGCATTGAGTTCCGCGTAGGTGAGCGGCAGCGTGCCCGCCACGCTGCCGGCCGCCGACGCACTCGGTCGCGGCCCCACCACGGCCAACAGGTTGGGCACGCGCGCCGCCTGCCGCTCGAACCCCTCGACGAGCGTGGTCGCGGAGCCCTCGTCGATCGCGGCGCCCTGCGCGGCCGCGATGACCGCGTCCTCGGCGGGTGACCGGAGCACGAGGTCGGCGACCTTCTGCGTGTCGTCGCGCACGCCGGCCTCGAGCACCGCACGCACGTGCGAGAGGAACCGCTCGCCGTAGCCGCGCGCGAACAGGTCGGTGCGGCTCCAGAGCGTGAGCCGGAGCCCCTCGGGGACGTCGGCAAAGAGCAGCGTCAGGTCGAACTTGGCTTGCCCGTAGTCCACCGCAATCGGCTCGGCCACCACCGACCCGAGCGCCAGCGTCGCCTCGATGGTGTCTTCCATCGTCAGCACGCACCGGAAGAGCGGCGCCAGACCCACCGCCTCCTGTCCCTCGCGCAGGTCGAGGACCAGCTTCTCGAACGGCACGTCCTCGTGCTCGTACGCGTCCATCGCGCGCTCGCTGATGCGCTCGAGCAGCTCACCCACGGAGGGCGCCCCGCTGAAGTCGGTGCGCATGGCGAGGACGTTGTTGAAGTAGCCGACGATGCCCTCGACCTCCGGACGCGAGCGTCCCGCGATCGGCGAGCCCGTGATGATGTCGTCCTGCGCGCTGTAGCGATGCAGCACCGTCTGGTACGCGGCGAGCAGCACCATGTACAGCGTGGCCGAGTGGTTCATGCCGAGCTCGCGCACCGCGGTCACGAAGGCCGACGGCAGCACGAGGACCGAGCGCTCCCCCTCGAACCCGGCGACGGCCGGGCGCGGGAAGTCGGTGGGAAGGTCGAGCACCGGCAGCGGCGCGGCCAGCCGCTCCCGCCAGAAGGCGAGGTGGCCCTCGTGCGCCTCGCCCGCCATCGCGGCGCGCTGCCACGCGGCAAAGTCACCATAGCTGAGCGGGAGGGGCGACCACGCCGGCGCGCGCCCCGCCCGCCGGTCCTCGTAGGCCACGCTCAGGTCGCGGTACAGGATCCCCTTCGACCAGCCGTCCGACGCGATGTGATGCGACATGAGCAACAGCACGTGGTCGTCATTCGCGAGGTGCAGCAGCCGGGGGCGGAGCAACGCGTCGCTGGCGAGGTCGAACGGCGTGCGGGCCGCCTCGAGCACGGCGCGGTCGATCGCCGCGTCGCGGTCGGCCGCCGTCACGGACGACAGGTCGGTGATGGCGAGCGTGACGCGGCCGGCCGGCGTCACGCGCTGCACCGGCCCGGGGTCGCCGGCGTGGTAGGTGGTGCGCAACACCTCGTGGCGCTCCACGACGTCGGTGAGCGCCTGTCGCAACGCGGCGAGGTCGAGCACGCCGCGCAGGCGGATCGCGCGAGGCACGTTGTACGCCGTCAGCCCCGGCGTGGCCCGGTCGAGCAGCCAGACCAGCTCCTGCGCGTACGACATCGGCGCGTCGCCGCCTTCCGTCCGCCGCCCGATCACGTCGTCCCCCATGACCCCACCCTGCCCTGCGGACAACACGCCACCCAAGGGAATCCGGCCTGGCCCGCCGCCACGCGACCGCGCACTCGCAAGTTACTGGGCTGCACGTGCACGCTCGATGGCGCCACCGAGCGCCTCGATGGTCGGGGTCTCGAACAGCGCCCGCAGCGGCAGCCGCACCCCGAACGTCTTGCTGATCCGCCCCAGCACGCGGATGGCGAGCAGCGAGTGTCCACCGAGGGCGAGGAAGTTGTCGGTGATCCCCACGCGCTCCTTCTTGAGCACGTCAGCCCAGATCGCGGCCAGCTGCTGCTCCACCTCGGTGCGCGGCGCCGCAAAGGCCGCAGCCTCCGAGGCCGCCACGGCGCCCGGCGCGGGCAGGGCGCGCTTGTCGAGCTTGCCGTTGGGCGTCAGCGGCAGCGCCTCAAGCAGCAGCACGGCCTGCGGGACCATGTGCTCCGGCAGCGACACCGCCGCCCAGGCGCGCAGCTTCTCGCTCGTCGGACGGTCACCATGGCTCACGGCGTAGCCGGCGGCCTTGGCCACGACGTACGCCACCAGCTGCGGTTCGGCGCCCTCGTCGCCGCGCACCAGCACGGCCACCTGCGCCACCCCGGGATGCGCGCGGAGGGCCTGCTCGATCTCTCCCAGCTCGACCCGGTAGCCGCGGATCTTGACCTGATCGTCGGCGCGCCCGAGGAACTCGATCGCCCCGTTGGGCAGTCGACGGACCCGGTCGCCCGTGCGGTAGGCCCGCGCGCCGCCCAGCGTGGTGAACTTCTCCGCCGTGAGGTCGGAACGACCGAGGTAGCCGTCGGTGACGCCAGCGCCGGAGATCCACAGCTCGCCCGGCACGCCCACCGGCTGCTCGGCACCCGCCCCGTCGGTCACCACGGCCCGCGTGTTCATCAGCGGGCGCCCGATCGGCACCGTCTGTGCACCGAGTGCCTCGGCCTCCGCCAGCGAGGCCGTGGTCGCCTCGTACGTGAGCACGCCCACCGTGGTCTCGGTGGGGCCGTAGTGGTTGAGGACGCGACACCGCCCGGCGGCCAGGAGGGCGCGCGCCACCGGGAGCCGCAGCGCTTCACCGCCCAGGACCAGCCACTGGCGTGGGAGCACCGCGATCAGGTCGGGGCCCGCCTTGCCGGCCGCGAGGGCCGCGAAGTGATTCGGCGTCATCTTGAGCACGTCGAGCTGGTGCACGCTCATGTACTGCCCGAACCGTTCCGGCTCCGTGGCCACCTCCTTGCCGAGCACGTGGAGCGAGGCCCCGCGCAGCAACGACGGGAAGACGCAGCTGTTGCCAAGGTCCGCGGCCAGCGTGCTGGCCAGCGCGAACTGCCGCGCCCGTCCCTCGCCGGGCTCATCGCCGACCAGGCCGAGCACCGCCGCGACGGCGCGCGTGTAGTGCACCACATTCGCGTGCGTGACCGCCACCGCCTTGGGCGCGCCGGTGGATCCGCTCGTGAACAGCACGTACGCGAGCGACGTCGGCGCCACCACGGTTCCCCCGTTGCCGTCGGGGTTGCCTTGCAACGACTCGGCTTCGCTGTCCAGCAGCACGCGAGCCGTCGCCACCGGCACCTGGTCGGCCATCGCTCCCAGCGACACCACCACCATCGCGCCGCTGTCCGCCACCTGTCGCGCGATGCGCGCCGCCGGGGCGTCCACCGAGAGCGGCATGTACGCGCCGCCGGCCTTCATGATGCCGATCATCCCCACGATGGCATCGGCCGAGCGGTCGAGCAGGAGCCCCACCGGCATGCCCGGGGACACGCCCAGCGCGCGCAGGCGGTGCGCCAGCTGGTTGGCGCGGGCATTGAGTTCCTGGTACGTGAGGGTGATCGCCCCGGCCACGCTGCCATGCGCCGCGGCGCTCGCCGACGGGGCGACCACCGCCACGCGCGTCGGCACGCGCGCAGCCTGCCGCTCGAACTCGGCCACGATCGTCGTGGCGGCGCCTTCGTCGGCGTCGGTGGCGTTCCACGCCGCGAGCTGCGCGCGCTCCGCCGCGTCGCTGAGCGGCAGCGTCGTCAGGTCGGCCGAGGGATCGGACGCGAACCCCGCGAGCAGTTGGTCGAGGTGGCCCAGCATCCGCTCGGCCGTCGCCCCCGTGAAGAGGTCGGTCCGATACCAGAGCGCCAATTCCAGTCCGTCGGGCCGGTCGGACACGAGCAGGGTGAGGTCGAACTTGGTGCCGCTCGCTTCGAGGTCCACCGGCGCGCTCGGCGCGGTGCCAAGGCGCAGGTCGGCGCCGAGCCCCTCCTGCATGGTCAGCACGCAATTGAACAACGGGGCGTGCGACGGCGTCGCGGCGGCGCGCTGCAACGAGAGCACCAGCGACTCCACCGGCACGTCCACGTGCTCGAAGGCGCCCAGCACCGTGGCCGCCACGCGCGGGAGCAGCGAGGCGAACGAGTCGCCCGCCTCGGCGCGCACGCGCATCGGGAGCGCCTGCGAGAAGTAGCCCACCATGTCCTCGATCTCGCGCCGGTTGCGCGCGGCCACCGCCGACCCCACGACGACGTCGTCCTGGCCGGCGTAGCGGCGCAGCACGGTGGTGTAGGCCGTGAGGAGCGCCATGTACAGGGTGCCACCGTGGCGCTGGGCGAGCCCCTTGAGCGCCGTCGACCGGGCGGGAGAAAGGAGCCGCACGCGGCGCGCGCCCGCAAAGCCCTGCGTGGCGGGACGTGGCAGGTCGGTGGGCAGGGAGAGCTCGGCCACCCCATCGAGCGCCGAGCGCCAATAGGCCAGCTTCGCCTCGAGCACCTCGCCGCGCAGCGTGGCGCGCTGCCACGCCGCGTAGTCGCCATACTGCAGCGTCGGCGACGGCAGTCCCGCATCACGGCCCGCCACGGCGGCCTCGTAGAGCGCCGATAGCTCGCGCATCATCACCCCGAACGACCAGGCGTCCGACACGATGTGATGCGCGAGCAGCAGCACGACATGGTCGTCGCTCGCGAGGCGCGCAACCGCCACGCGGAAGCCCGGCTCGTGCGCGAGGTCGAAGGGGGTGTCGGCCACGGCGCGCAGGGCGTCGAGGGCCGCCGCCTCGCGCCCGGCGGCAGGCGCGCCGCTCACGTCGAGGAGCGCCACGGCCACCGGGGCCGGCGCTCGGACCACCTGCACCGCGCCATCACCCGCGGCGGCGAACACCGTGCGGAGGGCCTCGTGCCGCGACGCCAAGGCCGTCACCGCGCGCTCGAGTGCCGCCAGATCGAGGCTGCCGCGCACGCGACGCGCCACCGGGGTGTTGTACGCGGCGAGGCCTGGCGTCGCGCGGTCGAGCAGCCAGAGGATCTCCTGCGCGAACGTCACCGGCACCGGCGCCGCGGCGTCGCGCGGCCCGATCTCACCATCATCGCCGTCGCCCCCGAGTCCTTCGGCGGCGAGCAGTTCGGCCAGGAGCCGCTGGCGCTCCTGGGCGAGGTCGGAAGCAGCGGGAGTGTCGGGAGTCACGACGAGACGGCTGGAGGGGAATCCGGCGGACGCTGCGCAGCCGAGGCGCGAAGCGCCTCGGCCGACATGCCCTCTACTTGGACGATCAACTGGGCAATTCGCTGCACCTGCCCGCGCTTCTTCTCGCGCGCCACCAGCGCCCGGGCGAACGACTCCACCGTGGGCGCCTCGAACACGGCCCGCACCGGCACCTCGAGCTGGAATCGCTCCCGGGCCCGGGCCACCAACTGCGTGGCCGCCAGGGACGACCCGCCGAGGGCGAAGAACGACTCCGTGACGCCCACCGTTTCATGCCCCAGCACGCCGGCCCACTGCGCCGCGAGCACCGTCTCGAGCGCGTCGCGCGGGGCCACGAGCGGTGCCCGCGCCGCCACGCCGGCCTCCATCACCTCGAGCGGTTCCGGGAGTATCGTCAGCAGTTCCCCGACAGTGCGATCGCTGACATGGGCGAGGGCCGAGAGCGCCGCGCGCAGCATCGCACCCAGCTGCGACTGCAACCCGGCCGCCACCCAGCGCACGTCGGCGCGCAGGGTGATCGAGAGCGCGGCATCGCCGGTCACGAGCACGGTCAGGGGATAGGCCGTCACGGTTGGAGTCACGGGTGTCACAACGGCAAGAGACGGGCCGAACCACCCCGCCATCCCCTGCTCGGACGCGGCATCCTGGAACACCACCAGCGATTCGAACAGCCGTTGCCCCCACGGCAGGCCGCTCCACTGCTGGATGGTCTCGAGGGCGACCTGCTCCGCGCCCCGCAACTCGGCCTGCCGCGCTTGGAGCGCGGCCAGCCAGTCGGTCGCGCGCGTGCCCGTGGAGAGCGTCGCCCGCACCGGCACGTTGTTGATCAGCACGCCCACGACCTGGTCCACCTCGGCGACGGCGAGCGCCCGACCCGCCACGGCCAGCCCAAGGCTGACGTCGTGCGACCGCGCCGAGCGCGCGAGAGCGAGCGCCCAGGCGCCCAGCACGACCGTGTTCGTGCTCAGTCCGCGCCTCCGCGCCTCCTGCACGAGCACCGCGGTCTCGTCCGTGCCGAGGGCGACCGTCTCGTCGCGCCACTCCGGCGCACGCGTCATGTCGCCGATGGGACGCCCCAGCAGGCGCCCGACGGCGCCCAGGCCGGCGGTTTCGGCGCGCCAATAGCGCTCCGCCTCGCTCGAGGCGGGCGCGATGATGGCGGCCACGGCGTCGCGCAGCCGTGGCGCCGCCAACGCCACCGGTTCCGCGCCCGAACGGCGCGCCGCGTACTGCGCCCCGACCTGCCGCAGTGCCAGGGGCCACGACCATCGATCGAGGATCAGGTGGTGCTGCGTCCACACGAGCAGGGCCCGCCGCGGGGCCACCCGCAGCAGCGCCACGCGCATGAGCGGTGCCTCCCGCGCGTCGAGTCCTCGCGCGAGATCGGCGGCCAGCCACTCCCGCACGAACAGGTCGCGCGCTGCGGCGGTGCTCCCGGCTGGGGGATCCACGACCGCCCACGGCAACTCGACGTGCTGCTCCACCAGTTGAAGCGGCCCGTTCGCCCCGTCCACGAATCGTGTCCGCAGCGCCGGATGGGCGCGCTGCACCGCCTGCCACGACGCGAGCATCGCCGCCTCGTCGACGTCGCCCTCGAGCGCGAACTGGTACTGCTGCAGCCCGGGATCACCGGTACCGCCGGCGGTGTCGAGGAACATCCGCTGCACGGGGGTGAGCGGGTAGAGGTCCTCCACCCCGCGTCGCGCGCCGATGAGCCGGTCGAGCGACGCCTGGTCGAGCGCGGCGAGCGGAAAGTCCGACGGCGTGTGGCCGCCGACGCCCAGCGACGTCGCATGGGCGATCTGGGCCCGCAACGACTCTTCAAAGGCTGCGGCCAGCGGCGCGATCGTCGCGGGGTCGTACCGGGTGCGCGCGTAGGCGAACCGGACTTCCAGCGCACCCGCGCGCACTTCGGCATTGACCTCGAGTTCATGGCGCCGCCGCGCCCCGCTGCTGCGCCACGGCCCGGCCGACTCCGCCGCGAAGCGGAACAGCGACGACCCTGTCACGACCTGGTCGACCTGCCCGAGGTAGTTGAACAGGATGTCGGCGCTCGCTCCGGCCGCGAGCCCCGCATCGGGGGTGAGGTAGCGCAGGATGCCGAAGCCCACGCCATGGCGCGGCAACGCCCGCAGCTGCTCCTTGGCCGCGAGCAGGATATCGCGCGCCGACGCGCTGGCGGCGCAGGCCAGGCGGACCGGGAAGACACTCGTGAACCAACCCACCGTGCGCCCCACGTCCGGGCCCAGCGCCTCGCGCCCATGCCCCTCGAGGTCGACGAGCACGGTGGCGTCCCCCAGCCAATGGCCGAGCGCGGCGCCGAGGGCCGCCAACAGCGCGTCGTTGATGCGCGTGCCATAGGCGGCCGGCACCTGCTGCAGCAGCGCCGTCGTTTCGGTGGCCGTCAACCGCGCGACCGCGAGGTCCACGGCGCCTTCCAGGTTCGCGCCCCCGGGGCGATCCACCGGAAGCGCTCGCGTGCCGGGTGCGAGTTGACGCTGCCAGTGCGCGACCTCGCTCAGGAGCGCGGGCGCCGTCGCCTCGCGGGCGAGCGCCTCGGACCAGGATCGCCACGACCCCGCCGGCGCGAGCGACACCGGCTCGCCTCGGCCAAGCTGGTTGTACGCGGCCTCGAGGTCCTCGCGCAGCACGCGCCACGACACGCCGTCGACCACCAGGTGGTGCACCACGAGCAGGACCCGACCGGGCGCCCCATCGCGCGACATGATCACCGCGCGCGCGAGCGGCCCATGGTCCAGCTGCAACAGGCGCTGCGCCCGGTCGCACGCGGCGGCAATCACGTCGATCGCGTCACCGCCGGGTAGCGGCATGATCTCCACGGCGAGCGCGGCCTCCGCCGCGTACCACTGGCGCCAGCGGCCGTCGTCGTCGCGAGCAAAGCGCAGGCGAAACGCATCGTGATGGGCCGCAACGTCGGCCAGCGCCTGTTGCAGTCGGTCCGCCTCGAGCCCGGCCGGCGTCTCGAAGAGCACGGCCTGGTTCCAGTGGTGCGCATCGGCGGGGTCGAGCTCCGCGAACCAGCGCTGCACCGGCGTGAGGGGGACGGCGGTGCCGGCCGGCACCGGCCCCTCGGCCGACGGCACGACCGGCGTGCGCTCCCGGGCAAGCCGCGCCTGGGCCGCCACGGTGGGCTGCAGCAGCGCCTCGGTGAGCGAGAGGGCGAGCCCCTCGCGTGCGGCGCGCGAGATCACCTGGATGGCGAGCAGCGAGTCGCCGCCGAGCTCGAAGAAGTTGTCGTCCACCCCCACCACCTCGGCGCGCAGCACCTCACTCCAGATGCGGGCGAGCACGCGCTCGTTGGCCGTGCGCGGCGGCACCGTCGCGCGCGAGGCGGCGGCGCGCGCAGCCTCGGGCGCCGGCAGCGCGCGCCGATCCACCTTGCCGTTGCTCGAGAGGGGAAGCGCGTCGAGGAGCATGAACAGCGCCGGCACCATGTGCTCCGGCAGGGTGCGCAGCAGGAAGGCGCGCATGTCCGTCACCGACGGCGACTGACCGCGCGGCACGACGTACGCCACGAGGCGCTTGTCCTGCCCGACCGTCTCGTGCGCCGTCACCACGGTGTCGGCAACGTCGGGGTGGGCGAGCAGCGCCGCCTCGATCTCGCCCAGCTCGATGCGGAAGCCGCGGATCTTCACCTGGAAGTCGAGGCGGCCCAGGTACTCCACGGTGCCGTCGGCGCGCCACCGCGCGAGGTCGCCGGTGCGATACATCCGTGGCGTGCGCTCGTCCGCCGGGGCAAACGGGTCGGGCACGAACTTCTCCGCCGTCAGCTCCGGCCGGTTGTGGTAGCCCAGCCCGACTTGCACGCCGGCCAGGTGCAGCTCGCCCGGCACGCCGATCGCGCACACGCGCCCACGCGCATCGAGGACGTAGAGCCGGGTGTTCGCCACCGGTCGCCCGATCGGGACCACGCTGAGCGCCGTCACGTCGCGCGGACACGGCCAATAGCTGACGTCGACGGCGCATTCGGTGGGACCGTACAGGTTGTGCAACCGCGCCGCGGGAAGCGCGGCATGGAACGCGGCCACGAGGTCCGGGGGGAGCGCCTCGCCGCTGGCCATCACGTCGCGCAACGAGCGACAGCGCGTCGACGCGGCGTCGGCGAGGAAGGCGCGCAGCATGGAGGGCACGAAGTGGCACACGGTCACCCCCCGCGCGGTGATGACCTCGGTCAGGTACTGCGTGTCGCGATGCCCCCCGGGGCGCGCCATGACCAGGCGCGCCCCCGCCAGCAGCGGCCAGAAGAACTCCCACACCGAGACGTCGAACGAGAACGGGGTCTTCTGCAGCACCACGTCGCGTGGCGTGAGGCGATACTCCTCCTGCATCCACTGCAACCGGTTCACGATGCCGCGGTGCGCGTTGACCGCCCCCTTGGGACGACCCGTGGATCCCGAGGTGTAGATCATGTAGGCGGGGTCATCGGCCGCGGGCCACGGCAGGCTCGGCCCGTCGTCGCGTGCGTCGGCGGCGCCGTCGAGCAGGATCACGGTGGCCGCCACCGGCGGCAACCCGGGCGTCACCGCGCGCGTCGTGAGCAGCACGCGGACGTCCGCGTCGTCGAGCATGAACTGCACGCGGTCCGCCGGATAGTCGGGGTCCACCGGCACGTAGCATCCGCCCGCGCGCACCACCGCCACGAGGGCGATCACCAGCTCCACCGAACGCTCCGCGGCCACGCCCACTCGCACGCCGGCGCCCACCCCCGCCTCGCGCAGCCGCCGCGCGAGCGCCGTGCTGGCCCCTGCGAGCGCGGCGAACGTGAGCGTGCGGTGCTCGTCCTCCACGGCCACGGCTTCGGGTGTCGCCTCGGCCTGCGCCGCCAGGAGGTGCGCCAGCGAGCGGTCGTCCGGTGCCCGTCGCGGGCCTGCCCACTCCTCCAGCAGCTGGCGGCGCTCG
>JANLSF010000699.1:0-2222 GCA_031362285.1 Gemmatimonadota bacterium
CCAGTGACTACTTCAAGTATCGACTGCCTCCGCTGTCGTGCGGCTATGGAGGAAGGGTTCGTGATGGATCGAGGGCACGGCGACGCGGCCGCGGACGTCGCGACATGGGTCAGTGGAGCGCCCGAGTCGAATTGGGTTGGTCACATCAAGACGAAGGGGCACGAGCAGCTTCGACTCACTACGTACCTTTGTCGCAAATGCGGCTATGTCGAGTTTCGCGGAATCGCTGTCTAGTGGGCACCGCGCGCGGCAGCCTAACAAGCCATTGATGCCGACGAGCGCGGATGATTTCGGTAGCGGCGGCCGCGCCGCCGCATTTTGTTTGAGCGCTCGCAGCAGAACGGCAGGTCGTTATGCGCACCTCCGGGGATTGACACGCGTCACGTGACGCGTTACAATTCTGTGTGATCAAGACGTTCGCGGATCGACAGACCGAGGAGCTGTTTCGAACCGGGAGGGCGAGGCGTATCCCGGGGGACGTGGCGCGCCGGGCCCTACGGAAGCTTGAGGCCGTACATGTCGCGGCCCAACTCGCCGACCTCCGGGTACCGCCAGGCAATCGGCTGCACGCGCTCAAGGCCGACCGGGCAGGCCAACACGCCATCGCCGTCAACGATCAATGGCGCATCTGCTTCCGATTCGAGGACGGCGATGCGTACGATGTCGAGTTCTGTGACTATCACTAGCTGGAGTGCGCCCCGATGCCTATTCCGAACACCCGCCCCCTCGAGCGTCGCCCGATCCATCCCGGGGAGATCCTGCGCGAAGACTTTCTCCCCGAGTACGGGCTGTCCGTGACCGCGTTGGCGGAGGCTGCCGGCGTCTCCCGGCAGTCCATGAACGAGTTGCTGCGCGAGCGGCGGGCGTTGACGCCGGAGATGGCCCTGCGTCTCGGAAAGCTGTTCGGTACGTCGCCGGAATTCTGGCTGAACCTGCAGCGGAATGTGGACCTGTGGGATGCTGCTCGTGGCCTCAGGCGCGCGATCGCGCACATTCATCCGCTACAGGTCGCATAACAATCGGTTGCAGCGGACGGTCCGCTGCGCGGCCCGGCTCTGAACCGAAACGTTAGCCCGAAATAGCTCTGAGGTGCGAGAGACCCCCATGCCCGCCCGCCAGACAGAGAAGACGGCCAAGCCGAGAGTCGGGACACCGGCCAAGCGCACGGTGACACAGGGCAAACCTGTCCCGACGTTGCCGGAAACCATGGTCACCGGCAAAGCAAGCCCCGCGAAGGCGGCGGATGGTGACAAGCCGGTCTTCGCTTACATCGCCAGCCTGCCGCAGCCGCAGCGCCGCATCGCCGAACGAGTCGACGCCCTGGCGGCCAGGACGCTGCCCGACTTGCAGCGCTCAGTGAAGTGGGGCATGTCGTACTATGGCGTCGGCGATGGCTGGTGCTTCTCGTGCGGCGGCTTCGCCAAACACGTCAAGCTCATGTTCGTGAACGGCGTGACGCTGACGCCGGTACCGCCGGTGACGCCGGTGGCGATGGGCAAGTCCACGCGGGGCGTGGAACTCGAATCTTTGAAAGACCTCGACGAACGCCAGATCGCGGCGTGGATGAGACAAGTCGCGGCTGTCCCGGGTGTCGGGGGGAAGAAGCGATAGGCACGAGCTCGTCAGATGGCGGCCCAACAACGGGTTCGAGCCGACGGGGCCATCGTGACGGTAGGCGACGTTGGGGGCACCTTCCCCGACGGCTCCGCAGCTGAACCTTTTTCGTCAGGCGCACAAAGTGAGTACCACGCGCATTGGGCTCGTGCCCTTGGAGCCGGACGGCGAGCGGCTGGTCGAGCATCTCGAACGGGGGACACCGTGGGACTCCTGACCTTCAGCATGAACGTCACCCTGGACGGCTGCGTCGACCACCAAGAAGGAATCGCCGACGACGAGACACACACCTTCTTCACCCGCCTCATGGACGAATGCGGGGCCATGCTGTGGGGCCGCGTCACCTACGAGATGATGGAAGCCCACTGGCCAGCGGTCGCCCGCGGCGACGCGGCGGCACCGCCCGCGATGCGCGACTGGGCGGTCAAGCTGGAGGCCAAGCCGAAGTACGTGGTGTCCTCGACGCGAAAGGACTACCCATGGACCAACAGCTACCACATCGCCGCCGACCTCCGCACGGGTGTACAGAAGCTCAAGGACGCGACCCCGGACGGCGTACTCCTCGGTAGCGGCAAGCTCGCGACCGAGCTGGACCGGCTGGATCTGAT
>JANLSF010000776.1:0-2161 GCA_031362285.1 Gemmatimonadota bacterium
GCCGTAGACCACCGCGCGCCGGAGGTTGGCCTCGCTCAGGTCGCCCGACTGCGCGAGGTAGCCGATGAAGCCGCCCGCGAACGAGTCCCCGGCGCCCGTGGGGTCGAAGATCTCCTCGAGGGGCCAGGCCGGCGCGAAGAAGACGGTGTCCTTCGTGAACATGAAGGCGCCGTGCTCCCCCCGCTTGATGATCACGTGCGTCGGCCCCTGCGCGAGGATCCAGCGCGCGGCCTTCACGAGGTTGGCCTGCTCGGTCAGCTGGCGCGCCTCGCCATCGTTGAGCGTGATCAGGTCGACGTGCCTGAGCAGCTCGATCAGGTCGGGACGCCGGCTCTCGATCCAGAAGTTCATCGTGTCGCACGCCACCAGCTTGGGGCGTTCGACCTGCTTGAGGACCTCGAGCTGCAGGCGCGGGTCGATGTTGGCGAGGAAGACGAAGGGTGCATGGCGGAACTGGGCGGGAATCTTCGGCCGGAAGTGCGAGAAGACGCCGAGGCGCGTCTCCAGCGTCTCGGCCGAGTTCAGGTCGTGCCGATAGCGGCCGCGCCAGCGGAACGACTCCCCCTCGGCGTGCTCAAGTCCCGCGAGGTCCACGCCGCGCGCGGCCAGTGGCGCGAGCTTGTCCACGGGGTAGTCGGAGCCGACCACGCCGACCAGTTGCACGGGCACGAAGTGCGAGGCCGCCGAGGCAAAGAAGGTGCCCGAGCCACCCAGCACATCGTCGGCCTTGCCGAACGGTGTCTCGACGGAATCGAGGGCGACGGATCCAACGACGAGGACGGTCATGGCGGCGGCGCTCACATGCGTTCGGGGGCGGTGATGCCGAGCAGGCCGAGTCCCGTGGCGAGGCTCAGCTGCGTGGCGCGGGCAAGCACGAGCCGGGCGGCCATGATGGGCGCCGGCTCGTTCAACACGTGATGCTTGTGGTACCAGGTGTGCGCGAGGCGCGCCGTCTCGAGCAGCCAGCCGGCGATGCGATGCGGTTCCAGCGCCTCGGCGGCGTTGGCCAGCAGCTGCGGAAAATCGAGCAGCGCCTTGACGAGCCGTTGCGCCTCGGGCTCGGCGAGCACCGACAGGTCGGTGCCGGTCCCGCGGATCGCGGTGGCATCGATCTCGCCCACGCGGAAGATCCCGCACATCCGCGCATGCGCCATCTGGATGTAGTAGACCGGGTTCTCCTCCGATTGCGTGCGCGCGAGGTCGACGTCGAAGACGAGCTGCGAGTCGCCCTTCCGCATGAGGAAGAAGTAGCGGACGGCGTCACGGCCGACCCAGTCGATGAGGTCGCGCACGGTCACGTAGCTGCCGGCGCGCTTGGAGATCTTCACTTCCTCGCCGTCCTTCAGCACCGTCACCATCTGGTGGAGCACGTACTCGGGGTAGCCCGGCGGGATGCCCATCTCGAGCGCCTGCAGCCCCGCGCGCACGCGCGTGACCGTGCTGTGGTGGTCGGCGCCCTGCACGTCGATGGCGCGCGTGAAGCCGCGCTGCCACTTGGTCACGTGATAGGCGACGTCGGGGACGAAGTAGGTGTAGTCGCCCCCCTTGGCCGCGCTCTTCTTCATCACGCGGTCCTTGTCGTCGCCGAACTCGGTGGTGCGGAGGAAGAGCGCCCCCTCCTCCTCGAAGGTGTGCCCGCCGGCGACGAGCTGGCCCACCGTCTCGGTGACCTTGCCGTCGGTGTAGAGCGACGACTCGAGGAAGTAGGTGTCGAACTTGACGCCGAACGCCTTGAGGTCGAGGTCCTGCTCGCGCCGAAGCGCGGCCACGGCCTCGCGTCGCACCCGGTCGAGCAGCACCCCGTCGGCGGGCTTCCGGCCCGCCGCAATCGCCTCGGCGCCCTCCTGCACGTGCGCGCGGATCAGCTCGTCGCCCCGCTCCGCCAGCATCGACGCGGCGATCTCGCGGATGTACTCGCCGTTGTAGCCGCCCTCGGGAATCGCGGCGTCGACGCCCAGTTGCTGCGCGAGGCGGACCCAGACGCTCTTGGCCAGGTTCTCGATCTGCGCGCCGGCGTCGTTGTAGTAGAACTCGCGGGTGACGGTCCAGCCCGTCCACTCCAGGAGACCCGCAATGGCGTCGCCGATGGCCGCCTGGCGGCCGTGGCCCACGTGGAGCGGACCAGTGGGGTTCGCGCTTACGAACTCCACATTCACCGGCT
>JANLSF010000796.1:0-2209 GCA_031362285.1 Gemmatimonadota bacterium
GAGGGGAGCGTGCAGTACTAGCGCCCCGCTGGCGACGTGCTGGACCTGATGGTGGGGGGCCTCCGTGCCGGCATGGGCTACGTGGGCTGCGCCAACATCGAGGCACTCCGGACCGAGACCCAGTTCACGCGCATCACCACGGCGGGGCTCCGCGAGTCGCACCCGCACGACGTCACGATCACCCGGGAAGCGCCGAACTACTCCGTCTAGGGGGTTCCCGGGGCGGGGCCCGCTCGGCCACGGCGGTGACGCTTCCTTGACAGGGGACGGCGGACAGGTCGACCTTTGTCGGCTGGTGCAGGAGACAGGTTGTTTCGCATCTCGGCGGCCGGGGCCCGCGAGGCTTCGCCGCCGAGCCGTGTAGGTCACCCTGAACAGGACGTCCCGATGGGTCTGTGGTCTACCAAGAGCTTGGCCATGCTGACGGCAGAGGCCGGTGACGAGCACGGGCAGTCGCTCAAGCGATCGCTCAGTGCCACGAACCTGACCATGCTCGGCATCGGCGCCATCATCGGCGCCGGCATCTTCGTGCTGACGGGGACGGCGGCGGCGAACAATGCCGGCCCCTCCATCGTCCTGTCCTTCGTGCTCGCCGGCTTCGGCTGCCTCTTCGCGGGGCTCTGCTACGCCGAGTTCGCGAGCATGATCCCGATCTCGGGGTCGGCCTACACCTATGGGTACGCGACGCTCGGCGAGTTCTTCGCGTGGGTCATCGGGTGGGACCTGATCATCGAGTACCTCTTCGCGGCGTCGACGGTGGCGGTCGGCTGGTCGGGGTACTTCATCGAATTCCTCGGGCAGTTCGGGATCCACATCCCGCGCGCCTACGCGGCGGCGCCGTTCACGGTCGAGGGGACGCACAGCCTGGTGCGGTCGGCCTTCTGCATCGACCCGAGTAGCGGCCTCGTGGCCGCGAAGGACGGCGTGGAGATCGCGGCGGCCGCCTGCACGGCGCCGTTCGTGGTCGAGCACGGCATCATGAACCTGCCGGCGCTCGGCCTCGTGTTCGTGCTCAGCTGCCTGCTCATCATCGGCATCAAGGAGTCGGCGACGTTCAACAACATCGTCGTCGCGATCAAGATGGTGGTCGTCCTCCTCGTCATCATCTTCGGCTTCCAGTACGTGAACAGCGCGAACTGGACCCCGTTCATCCCGCCCAACGAGGGCACGTTCGGCCGCTACGGCTTCTCGGGGATCGTGCAGGGCGCGGGGGTGGTGTTCTTCTCGTACATCGGCTTCGACGCCGTGTCCACGGCGGCGCAGGAAGCCAAGAACCCGCAGCGCGACCTCCCGATCGGCATGCTCGGCTCGCTGGCCATCTGCACCGTGCTGTACATCCTGATGGCGCTGGTGATGACGGGGCTCGCGCCCTACAAGACGCTCAACGTGCCGCACCCGGTGTACGTGGCCATTGCCGCCGCGGGCAAGCCGCTGGCGTGGCTCACCTACCTGATCAACATCGGGGCCATCGCCGGTTTGTCGTCGGTGGTGCTGGTGATGCTCATGGGGCAACCGCGCATCTTCTTCGCCATGGCGCGCGACGGCCTGCTCCCGCCGATGTTCGCCAAGGTGCACCCGAAGTTCCGCACGCCGTGGGTGGGGACGATCATCACCGGGATCGTGGCCATGGCCATCGCGGCCATCTTCCCGATCGCCCTGCTCGGCGAACTGGTGTCGATCGGCACCCTGTTCGCGTTCGTGATCGTGAGCGCCGGCATCATCGTGCTGCGGCGGTCGCAGCCCGACCTGCCGCGGCCGTTCAAGACGCCGCTCGTGCCGCTCGTGCCGGGGCTCGGCATCCTGATCTGCGGCTACCTGATGTACGGGTTGCCGAGCGACACCTGGATCCGGCTGATCGTCTGGATGGCGATCGGGCTGGCGGTGTACTTCCTGTACGGCCGGTCGCACTCGAAGCTGTCGCGCGACGCGAAGTAGTCCACGCGGCCCATTCGGGCCGCGGCACCCGCTATCTTCCAGTGCGGCGCTCCCACCCGGGGGCGCCGCGCTGTCTGTTCACCCCCCACATGCCTGCCTTCACCGACCTGCTTGCCATCCCGCCCGCGCGCCGCGCCGCGCTCGAGGCGGTGGCGTCGTACTTCACGCCGGGCCGCACCGTGGTCCTGTCCACGCACATCAACTCGGACGGCGACGGCTGCGGCTCCGAGGTGGCGGTCGCGCGGCTGCTGATGGCGCGCGGGCTGCACGTGCG
>JANLSF010000774.1:0-6597 GCA_031362285.1 Gemmatimonadota bacterium
GCGCGCCGGCGCCGCGCGTGGCGACGCCGGGACTCGCCGACCTGTCAGCCGAGCGCATCGCCGCGCTGGTGCGGACGCGCGAGGTGTCGGCCGAGGAGGTGGTCTGCGCCGCACTCGCTCGCGTGGACGAGCACAACCCGGCGCTGAATGCGCTGGTCACGCGCAATCCACGCGCACGGGCCCAGGCGAGGGCCCTCGACCGGCGCCTCGCGGCGCGCGCCACGCCCGGGATCCTGGCCGGCGTGCCCGTGGGCATCAAGGACGTGACCCCGGTGGCCGGCCTGCGCACCACCTACGGCTCGCCGATCTATGCCGGGAACATCGCGACGGAGGACGCGATCATCGTCACGCGGTTGCGCGAGGCCGGCGCGATCATCATCGGCAAGACCAACACGCCGGAGTTCGCGGCCGGGGGCAACACCTACAACGACGTCTTCGGCCGCACGCGCAATCCGTGGAACTCGGCCTTGAGTGCCGGCGGATCAACCGGGGGCGGCGCCGCGGGGCTCGTGGCCGGCATGTTCGCGCTGGCCGAGGGCACCGACCTCGGCGGATCCCTCCGCATCCCGGCGTCATTCTGCGGCGTGGTGGGGCTTCGCCCGGGGGTGGGCCTCGTGCCCACACACCCGTACGACTGGGCGTGGGACACCCTGCAGGTCGAGGGTGGCCTGGCGCGGACCGCAGGCGACATCGCCCTCATGCTGCAGGCGGTCTCCGGACCGTCGGCCTTCTCGCCACTCGGGCAGCGACGGGAAGGGCGCGATTTCGTGGCCGCGCTCCGCCGCGGGCCACGACGACGGCTCCGCATTGCCTACTGCGCCGACATCGCCGGCATCGGCGTCGATCCCGACATCGAGCAACGGTGCCGCTCGGCGGCATTCGCCCTGCGAGGCACCGGTGCCCACGTGAAGGAAGTCCGGCTCGACCTGGCATTCGCGCGGCCGGCGTTCCTGGCGCTGCGCGGCCAATGGTTCGTGAACTGGATGTTCCCGCGCCTCGACCAGCGAGATCGGTTCGGCCCGAACGTGGCGCGCAACGTGGGCAGCGGACTGGCCACCACCACGCTCGAACTCGCGGCGGCGGAGGCCGCGCGCGGACGCCTCTGGCACCTCTTTCGCGAGTTCTTCACCCGGTACGACCACCTCGTCACGCCATGCATGGCGGTGCCGCCGTTTCCCGTGGAGCAGAACTACCCCACCGAGATCGCGGGCCGGCCGATGGCGAGCTACATCGACTGGGTGGCACCGACCTTCGTGCTCAGCATGACGGGACTGCCGGTGGCGTCGGTGCCGTGTGGACTCGATGCGGGTGGGCTGCCGGTGGGGCTGCAGGTGGTCGGGCCGCCGCACGGCGAGGAAGCGGTGCTGCGCGTCGCGAAGCGCGTGCAGGCGCTCCGTCCGCTTGGCCGTCCGCCGTTGCTGGCGGGATGACCAGGGACCGGTGCAACACGGCCCGCGCCCGGTAGCCCGCTCCGTCGCCCGCTCGGCCGCACGCACGCACGCTGGAGGTGCCGAGCTGACTCGCTACCGGGTGCCGCCCAGCGGCATCGTGGCCGTCTGCACCCGCCGCGTCGCCGGATCGGCCCACGCGATCACCGCCTCGCGCTCGGTGACCACGATCTTCGCGAAACCGCTCGCCCGCTTGCCGCCGGTGAGCAGCGCGAGGTCGCGCGCCGGCCCCTTGGTGCCGGTGGCGCTCACGCGCCGCACCCGCAGCGCGCTCGTGTCGCCCCGCGTCTCCACCCAGCTCACCAGCGCGTCGCCTCCCGGCAGCAGCCCCACCGACACGCGTCCCTCGGGGCGGCGCTCGGCGATCTCCACCGGCGCCCCGAAGGTGCGCCCGGTGTCGGCGGAGAAGGCGAGGCGCACGTGCGGCGTGTCGTTGGGCGCGGTGAACCAGGCCAGCGCCACCTGCGCGCCCGCGGCCACCACCGTGGGGCCGTTCACCGGGCAACCGCGGATGGTCCAGTTGTCGGCATGCACCGGCACGCCGGGGCCCACCTCGGTGCCGGCAATCCGCTTGACGTAGATGTCGCGCACTTCGGCGCTGGACCGGTCGCGGTAGGCGATCACGGTGACGTTGTTCCCCGCGGTGGTGGCCGAAGTCTGGCAGCAGTCGCAGATGCGCTCGTCAATGGCGAACTCGCGCGACAGACGGCCGTCGGCGGCGAGCGTGGCGTACATGAGCTGCATTTCGTGGCGCGCGGAGTCGGCCAGCCGGTAGTTGCGTCCGTCGAGCCAGACGAGGCCGAGCGCCTCGCCCTGCGGAAAGAACGACACGAAGCCGTGCTCGGCCGCGAGGCCGTCGGCGTGCGCGGGGACGCCGCCGGTCCACGAGGCCCCGCTGTCGGGCGAACTGGCCACCATGAGGTCGTAGCCCTCCCTCACGCTCGAGCCTCGCAGCCACCCCGCGACCACGCGTCCGTTGGACATCTCGGCCACGCGCGGGATGTCGGCCCAGTTCACGAGGAGGTCGCGACCGCGGACCACCTCCCGCACGGGCCCCCAGGCGCCGTTCTGCCGAGCCACGACCTTGAGTGCCACGTTCGAATCGGCGCCGCGCTCCAGCCACGACAGCCAGACACGTCCGTTCGCGCCGAGCGCGAGGCTCGGCTGGCCGCTGCCGACGGGCGCGGGGTTTTCGAGGGGGGCCGGGACGGGCACCGTCAGGCGGTCGCCGCAGGCGGCGGTGAGGCCGATCAGGATCAGCCAGGTGGTGATGCGGCGGCGTGGCAAGTCAGTCTCTCGATGCATGGGTGGCGCGACAATGTGTGGGATGTTTGCTACACCTGAACGCCCACCAGGGTGAGTTAGGAGGGAATATGCCCTCGATTCCTTCCTTTTGGGGAATTTCCCGGTGGAATGGGATATGCCCCACCGTCCGGTATCACTTACAAGGGGAATACCGGATGCGACGAAGACTCCTGGCATTGGCTGGCGCGGCCCTGTTGGCCGTCCCCGCCGTCGCGGGGGCCCAAGCATGGGCCAGATGGACGAGCCACATCGGGCCGTTCCGAACCGCGCCCGACACCGTGAAGGGCACCATGCAGATC
Organism: Gemmatimonadota bacterium; assembly: GCA_031362285.1. GTDB lineage: Bacteria > Gemmatimonadota > Gemmatimonadetes > Gemmatimonadales > Gemmatimonadaceae > JACPPC01. The sequence goes on from JANLSF010000774.1 coordinate 3,053, forward strand.
GGTTCGCAGACGGTGAACGCCACGTGGATCGGGCGGAGCCCGAGCTTCGTGAACCTGAACAACACCGGCACGAACTACTGGGCGCTGGGGACTGCCTTCTCCACCGGAAGCGTCACCGGTCCGGCCACGTCGGACATCATCGCGCTCGCCTCGTTCACGTCGAACTATCTCCTGTTCGACACACCGGTTCTGAACCTGTACATGGCGCTCAACAGCCTCGGGCGACCTGGCCTCGGCGTGACGTACACCTTCGACCAGAACTTCTCCATCCTGAAGGACAACAGTAGCGGCACGTGCCCTTACTGGGGCTGCGGGTCGCTGAGTGGCAGCGGCACGAACACGCTCGTTGGCGTCGAGGGGAGCGGCCTCATCCAGTTCGCCGGTGCCACGACGTCGCTGAGTTGGACGTCGACTGCGGAAGGCTGGAATGGCTTCACCGTTGGCGCGGACGGCATCGGGACGACCGTCCCGGAGCCAGGTACCTGGGCCTTGCTGGCCACCGGACTGATCGGCCTCGGCGGAGTCACGCGCCGGCGCCGCACGTAACGCGCACGTCGATACGCCGACGGGGCGCTCCTCTCGCGAGGGGCGCCCCGTTGTGCATGCGTGAACTCCGGCCGCGCTAGAACTTCGCTAGAACCGCGCGTCCACCGAGAAGTCCATGCGCCACTGCGCGGTGGGATACACCCCGCGGGCCACGTCGAACCGCAGCAGTCCGTCGAGGATGCTGTAGCCCACGCCCACGCCCTGGAGGGGGCGGCCCGGATCGAGCCATTCCTTCTTCCGTCCGGTCCAGCCGGCGTCGTAGTACACGCTCACGCGCCGCGACGCGGGACCGTACGCGAGCTCCGAGCGCGCGAGCCAGTACGCCGTGCCCCCGGGCGTCCCCACGATGCCGCCACGGTCCGCGGGGGTGCCCGGCGCGAGGCCGCGCACGGTGTGCAGGCCACCCAGGAAGAAGAGCCGTTGCTGCGGTGCGTCCCCGAACACCGCGCCACCGCCGGCCGTGAGCGCGAAGTTGAAATCGCCCCCCACCTGGTGCGACACCCCAAGGTCGATCGCGCCGCGCTGGTAGCTCCAGTCGCCCACCCCTGCTTCGGCGCGAGCGTCGGTGAACAGGCGCCACCCCTCCGGATCAAGTCCGTAGTTCCGCCGCACGCGCGCACTCGCGCCGGCGATGGACCCTTCGCGCGCCGTGAGGTTGGGGACGAACCCCGCGCTGGTGCTCCCGCCGAACACCGAGTACCGGGTGATGACCGGCATGTTGTCCTGCCGTTCCGCGAACAGCCGCACCTCGACGTCCTGCTTGGGATCGGTGCGCCAGGTGAACTCGGCGCCCGTGGTGCGGAAGTAGAACGCCTCGTCGCGCGCATACAGCAGCGCGGCGAGTGATGCGCCGAAGCCGAACGGGGAACCCCAGTCGTTCGCCACGGCAGTGCGACGGTAGGCGGTGAGGTCGATCATGCGGCGCCCGTTGCCGCGCTCAAGGCCCACTTCACCGAGCACGGCCTGCTCGCCGAAGTTGTACCGGGCGCCCGCGTGCCAGGCGTAGCCCGCCCCGAGCGACTGGCGCGCGCCGATCCCGCTCGAGAACCCTTCCACGCGGTTGTAGCGCAGGGCGCCATCGGCGATGGACGTGTTCCACTCGATCTGCTGCGGCCCCCACCCCGCCTGCAGCCCGAGATCGAGCGATGTGAGCAGATCCTCGCGCGCGACGGCGCCGAACAGCTCGTCGCCCGAGTCGTAGATCGACCCCGGGAGCTCCTTCGAATTGATGAGCGCCGAGGTGTCGCACGGGATGCGCACCGCCACGGGGAGCGTGTTCCCATAGCGCAGCTCGCTGCTGACCTTGAAGCCGCCGTTGGCGGCGCACTCCATGCGCATCGTGTCGGCCCGGGCGGCAATGCGCACCTCGCGACGCTTGCGCCGTTCCGCGCGGGCTTCCGGCGTCTCGCTCTCCCGCGCCTTGATGGTGTCGCGCACCGCCGTCCGGATGCTGTCGCGCCGCGTACGGCTCGACGGCGCCCGTCCGCTCTCCACCCGGGCCGTCGCGCCGGAGGTGCCCACGCCCACGGTGACGGTGCGCGTGTCGACGCTGTCGGCATCGTCGTCGTGATCGAAGTCGTCGCTCCCCATCATGCCGCCCGAGTTCACCGTGCCGTGACGACGGGCCGCGGTGATCGCCGCGAGGGGCTTGTCGGAGACGTTGACGCTCTCGTAGGTGTACCGCTCGTCCATGCGCACCGGGAGGCGCATGAAGCTCACGCTCGCGAACGCTTCCATCGACTGCGTGCGGGGGAGCCAGACGCCGTTGAACAGTCCGTATTCGATGGTGATCGCCTGCAGGTCCACTTGCATGGGGAAGATGAGCGGCTTCACCCACACGGGGATCTCGTCCATGTCCTTCTTGTCGGACGAGTCGCCGACTTCGCGCGCGACCGCCATCGGGTCCATCGGCTGCGACAGGCGGTAGACCGCGCGCACCAGTTGCCCCGAGGTCATGTCGAACCAGAACGACCCGACGATCACGTTCCACCTGGGTTGCCGCGCCGTGATCTTGAGCTCGCGCAACCGGATCGTGCGGTCCTTCGAGAGGTTGATGCTGAGCGAGTCGCCGGTGGCGTAGCGGTAGTACGCCTCGGACCCGCTGGCCAGCGGGTGCACGATCTCCCGCTCGTTCACCTGCGCACGGGCGATGCCGCCACCCATCCAGAGCGCATCCTTGCCCGGGTACCAGGGAATCGGCGCCATCTCGCTCATCCCCGCCGACATCTCCTTCTCGAGGTCCTTTGAATCCTTGCCCCCAGTCATGCCGTCGACGATCGGCATGACCACGCGGGAACCGGTGATCTCGAGGTGCGCACCCACGGCGCGGCTCCACTGCACGTGCGCCGAGTTCTCCACCCGGAAGGCGAGCCGTTCGCGCCCGATGAGCTTGAAGCCAAGTCCGGCGGAGAGGCGCTGGTAGGTCTTGGCGTCGTAGGCGGTGATGGCGGCGTCGTTGGTCAACCGGGCGATGCGGGCCTTCTCGAGCACCTCGCGAGCGCCCGGGTCGGCAAAGGCGCTCGCGCGCAGGGCGTCGGTCACCTCGGCGCGCCGCACGAGGTCGGGGCGCCGTCCCGCGCGCGTGCTGTCGCGTCGGACCACCTCTTCGAAGTCGCGCGGCCGCAGCGTGTCGCCGATCGCGGGACGCTTGCGGCGCGCCGGCGGGGTGCTGTCGCGCGCGGGCGCGGGAGTCTGCGGAAGCGCGACGAGGGCCGCGAGAACGAAGCTGAGGAGCATGGCGATGACCATCCGTGAGAGTCGAGCCTGAATACCCAGCCCCGTCCCTACGGTGCCGTCGCATGGGTGGTTTCGACACGCCCTGCTGATCGCCCATTACTTTCCGCCCATGCCCCCCGTCGCCAGTCCACCCCGCGCGCTCGAGGTTCGCGGACTGGTGAAGCGCTATGGCGACGTGACGGCGGTGGACGGCCTCGACCTCGAGATCTTCCCCGGCGAGTGCTTCGGCCTGCTCGGCCCCAATGGTGCCGGCAAGACGACCA
>JANLSF010000828.1:0-2205 GCA_031362285.1 Gemmatimonadota bacterium
GTCGCGACGAGATTGCCCGCCGCGTCCTGTACCTGCACCACGACCGCGGGTGAGAACGCGACGCCCGCCGCGGCGGTCGGCGGCGGCGACACGGTGAACGCGAGCTTGGCCGGCGCCCCCGCCGTCGCGCTCTGCGTGAAGGACACTGGCGATCCGGTGACCGCCGCCACCGTGGCGCTGACGGTGACGGGACCCGTGGTGCTGCCCAGCGTCTGCGTCACCTGCGCGAAGCCGAGCGTGTCGGTGAAGACGGTTGCGCTCGACACACTGCCACCGCCGCTGGTGACCGCGAAGGTGACGGGGACGGAGCGCACGCCGAGGGAGTCGGCGGCCTTGACCCGCACGCGCAACGGCAAGGGCAGGACGCTACCGGCGGTCCCCGCCTGGCCGCTGCCGCTCACGAGTGACACGATGGCCGCCACGGGCTGGGACGTGACGTTGACCGTGTCGGCCTGACCGGTGAGAGTCGCCGCGATCACCTGCGTGACGCCGCGGATCGTCTTGCCGCCGAGCTTGCCGCCGAACTTGTCCGTGACCCTGACCTTGTTGGTATCGAGCGACGTCCAGCTGACGAGGGTGCCCGGGAGCGGGCTCCCCGCAGTGTCGGTCGCGAGGGCCGCGAGGACGATCGAGTCCCCGAAGGCGACCGCGGTGTCCTGCACGATCGCCGTCAGGAGCTTGGCGGTACGCCCCGGGCCCGAGTACACGAGCGGCATGTGACGGCGCCGGCGCTCGGCGTCCCCGCCGTGACCGCTGTGACGGTGATCGGCCCTCCAGAAAAGAGGGTGTCACCGATGGCGTTGATGAGCTTGAAGGTGACGATGAAGTCCTGACGGCCGTTGATGGCGGACGTGAGGGGGACCTTCATGTTCAAGGCGAGCGAATCGCCGCCCGCTGGATAGACCGCGATCGTCTCGGCGGCAAACGAACCGTCGAGGTATCTGGCGGTGACTCGCGCCCGGGCGACCGGGGCCCCGGCGGACAGGGGATTCGCCCAGATTGGCTGGACCAGCAGCGCCGCGCGGGGGCGGAGGATCGGCCCGGTGCCTGCCCAATCGCACGCGAGCGCCGACGCCAGTGCGGCGGCAGCCACGACGAGCCCGTGGCTGCGCGGGCGGAGCGTGTTGCGAGTGCGAAGGATGCGGTCGATAAGGGCCAGTCGAGCCTCCTGACTCTTCAACATGCCCCGGCGGAACGCGGTCGGCAAGCGAGATGCCTGCTTTGTCGCCCCCTATGGACGTGCGGAGCCAGCACCTGCGAGAGAACCAGCGGCAGATGCTCGCGATCACGGCCGGCGTTGGGGGGCGCGCGCTGTCTGCGGTGGTGGCCGACGTGCAGGCGATGCTCGCCGAGACCCCGGGCCCCGGACGAGGTCCGCGTCGAGCTGGACGGGCGGTTCGCGAGATGGCAACGCGCGTTTCGGGCGCTGCTCCTCGTGCTGGCCCTCGCGGCGGTGAGCGTGATGGCGGTGATGGTGATCCAGGTCCGGTCGTTCGTCGAGCGGCGATAGCCGCTCGCACTTGCCGTCATCGGCGGGCTTGCGTTGAGCAGGCCGGTCACGCTCTTTGTGGTGCCGGTGTTGCTGGTCGCCATTCGCGGGAGCGGATACCGGCTGCCGTCGGCCTCCTGAGCGGACCCACGATGCGCCCCAGCTATGAACACGGCACCAGCCACGTCGCCCTCATTGGCGAGACGATCGGCGAGCACTTCGACCGCGTCGCCCGCCGGTTCCCCGAACGCCCGGCGGTCGTGTCGGTCCACCAGGGGGTCCGCCTCAGCTACGACCAACTGCGGCGCGCCACCGACCAGCTCGCCCGCGGCCTGATCGCGATCGGCGTCCAGCATGGCGACCGCGTGGGGATCTGGTCCACGAACAACGCCGAGTGGGTGATCGCGCAGGTCGCCACGGCCAAGATCGGCGCCATTCTCGTGAACATCAATCCGGCGTACCGCACGTCGGAGGTGCGGTTTGTCCTGGAGCAGAGCGGCGTGTCGGTGCTGCTGATGCAGGCCCGGCACAAGACCAGCGACTACGCCCGGATGATCGCCGAGGTGCGGCCCACGCTGCCGCTGCTGCGCACGGTGGTGTTGATAGGCTCCGACACGCCCGACGTCGCCCTCGAGGCGGAGCGCTGGGACGACCTGCTCGCCTCGGCCGCCCAGGTCAGCCTCGAGACGCTGGCCGAACGCCTCGCCCACACCGGC
>JANLSF010000901.1:0-2979 GCA_031362285.1 Gemmatimonadota bacterium
GCCCCCGCGCGCCTTCGGCACCGTGCGGAAAACGGCCGCGCAGCGTCATGGGTCTGACACCACGCGACCGCCCCCCCCAGCGCTCGCGATGCTACCGTGCGGCGCGAGTGCCGTTCCCAGCGCGTCCATACCTGTCGTGGCCGACCGCGATGACGAGCGTTTCCAGCTCATCGACCGTGAGGCGCCCGGCCGGAAGCAGGTGCACGGTCAGCGCGGCGCCGGCCGAGACGGTCCGGCTCGCCACCAGCCAAGCCGTGGAGCCGCCCGCCAGCTGGGCCGAAATGTCGTAGCAGCCCGCCGGCACGCTCCACGTGGCAATGGCGCCGGCGTCGAGCGATGGCTGATCGAAGAGCGTGGCGCCGATCGCCGCACCGCACGCTGAAATGGAGACCTGGCCGAGCGCGGCCCCGGCCTCGTTGCTCACCGTCACGGTGGCGGGCTGCGCGGACGCGGCGCTGTCATCGCCGGGCACGGGTGCCGTCGGTCCCGCACAGGCCGCAAGGAGGATCGCACAGGCGACGAGGACGGCGTGCACGGGTGAGCTGGAGCGGGTCATCTTCATCATGGTGACTCCTTGAACAGGGGGACACGGGAGGCGGCATCTCGCCGTCATCGTGCGCCTCCACGATCGCCTGCCCCCATGCCCTGACTGGCTCCCGCAGCGTTCCCTCTGGCGTCCCGCGTGTGTTCCCGACACCGTTCCGGGATGCGTACTCCCGTCCGGATCATCCTGTTCGGCCCGCCCGCCGTGGAAGGCGTTGGCGCCGCCGCCTTGCTGGCGCAGCCCAAGCGCCTCGCGCTCTTCGCCTACATCGCCCTCGGACAGCCGGGCGGCTTCGTGCGGCGCGACCAGTTGACGGCGCTGTTCTGGCCCGAGCATGACGCAGCCCATGCCCGCGCGGCCCTGCGAAAGTCCGTGCACGGCCTGCGCGCGCTCATCGGCGCCGATGCGATTCCCGGACGTGGCGACGAGGAACTCGGCGTCGACTCCGCCCACGTGTGGGTGGACGCCGTGGCCTTTCATTCGGCGATGCGCGCGGAGCGCTTCACCGACGCGGAGGCGCTCTACCGTGGTCCGTTGCTCGACGGCGTGCACGCTGATGCCCCGGGCTTCGAGGAGTGGCTCACCATCGAGCGACGCCGGTGCCAGGAAGACGCCGTGGTCGCGTCGTGGGCGATGGCCCGACGCCTCGAGGGCGAGAACTCCATCACGCTGGCGAGCCGGCACGCGCGCCAAGCGGCCCGGCTGGCCGAGAGCGACGAGCGCATGCTGCGCAATGCCATCAAGCTCCTCGAGCGTGGCGGCGACCGCGCCGGCGCCCTTCAGCTCTATCAGGAATTCTGCGAGCGGCTGAAGCGTGACCTCGATGTGGAGCCGAGCGCCGAGACACGCGCGCTGGTGGCCGCCCTTCGAAGCAGCTGAGCGGACGGGCGCCTCAGCGCGCCGGCTGCGGGTGCTCGCCCCCCTCGGACCCGACGTCCACGAGGGTGCGCGGGCCCGAGGCCGTGCGCCGCACCCAGAACAGGCGATTGACGCCCCCCGCGTAGTCGCGAAAGACGATGCGGCCATCGGACAGCCACGCGGGCTGTCCCACGGTGCCGACCGTGGTCAGCCGCTGCGTGACGCCGGTGGCAAGCGTGATCACGTACAAGTCGGTGCCGCTGTTCCGGTCCGATGCGAACACGATCTCCGCGCCGTCGGGGCTCCAGCTCGGCTCCACGTTGTTCCCGGTGCCGGCGCCACCCACGAGGCGCACCGCGCTCGCGGACGCGCCCGCCGTGGTCCCCACCCAGATGCCAGCGTTCCCTTCGCGCGTGGTGACGTAGGCGATGCGATCGCCGGTGGGCGACCAGGCGGGAGACGCCTCCACGGAGAGCGGCGCGCCGTCGGCGGGGATCCACCGCGTATCACCCGTCCCCGTGAGATTCACCAGCCGCACGCGGGGGAAGCCGCCATTGAAGTCGGCGTAGGCGATGCGCGTGCCGTCCGGAGAGAGGCGCGGATCGCTCTCCTCGAAGCCGTTGGTGGTGATGCGCACCGCCGCGCCGCCGGCCAGTGGCTGGCGCCACAGCTCGCGCGAGCCCGAGCGCGTGCTCACGAACACCACGATGCCGCCGCGCACGGTGGGACCATAGTCCTCGAGCCCATCGGTGGTCAGGCGCACGAGATCGAGGCCATCGAGGGCGACGGCAAACAGGTCGCGGTTGCCGACGCCGGCCACGGTGCGCACGCCATCGAAGACGATGAGGGGCGGGGCGGCGACGGTCACGAGCAGCGTGCGCACGAGGCTGTCGCCGCGCACGAGGGCGGCCACGCGCAGCGTCGCATTGCCCGCCTGCAGCCACTTGAGCGAGTCGCCGCTCACGAGGGCGGCCGAGGCCGGCGTGACGCTCACCGCGACGGTGGTTGCCACGGGCGCATCGACACTGTCGAGGAGCGCGGCGTGCACCCACGCGCCACGCTCGAGCGTCCCCAGGAGTTGAATGCCGGCCGATGGCGCCACGCTCTTCGAGGCGTCACTCACGCACGCGGCGAACACGGGGACCATCGCGCAGGCCGCCGCCCGTGCGTGCCAGGCACCGGCACGCATCATGACTGCCAAGCGCCGGCGCGGATCACGAAGCGGTCCTCAGGGGAGGCCGATGGGATTCTGCCGCTTCTTCACCGGGACGTCGATCTTCTGCGGGCCGATCCGCTGGGTGAACCCGAGGCCGAGGTTGTACGCGGCGCCCCAGCACCACGGCCCGCCATCGACCTTGAGCTCGATGGCGCAGGTGATGGCCTGCCCGGCCGAGATCGTCGAGAACTGGAGGTCGTTGATCACGCGCAACGGGGTGAACGAACTCCGGAACGGCGGCGCCGCATCGATGCCGAGCTCGCCCTGCGTGTTGGTGCCCCAGCAGTACGCGTAGCCTCCCACGGTGAGGGCACACGCATGCGTGAATCCCACCGAGACGCTTGCCCACTTGAGCGGCGAG
>JANLSF010000937.1:0-3328 GCA_031362285.1 Gemmatimonadota bacterium
AAGAGCCCGACGTCGTGCGCGCGCGGCGTCTGCAAGGCGGCATAGGTCGCGAGCGGCACTTCGCGCTGCGCGTGGGTGTCGCGCACGCGCGGCACCTGAATCGGGAGCTTCTGGTCGGCGATGAACACCGAGCCGGCCTGCGAGCCCCAGCGGGCGATGCCGGCGTGCCCGTCGCCGCGGGCATGGCGCGCGACGGCCAAGGCCGTGACCTCCTGTTGGAGGGCGTTTTCGACGGCGTGGAGGCCGAGCGGGATAAGGGCCTGGATCATCGCGAGGGCGAGCGTGCCGTCGTCGAGCGGGACGGTGAGCTGGGGCGGGGGCGCGACCGGCGACTGGCGCGAAGCGGGAGTGTTTCGTAGTCTACGCATGGGTGGTGTCCTCGATAGGAGAGCGGAAATCCTGGCCGGGATTCACGCTCGAGTATGGAGGCACCACCTGCTTTTCAACTAGACCTGGGACTCACCCCGCCGAGACATGCTGCGGGTCACGGATCGCTACATCGGCCCCGGCCCCGTGAACATCGGGAACGACGGCACCCCCGGGCGGCGCGGGGTGTTCGAGGAGTACAACTACGACGCGCTGGGGCGGCGTGTCTTGCTGCGCTCACGCCGCTGGAATACGTGCCCGACCACGGCGGCCGAGTGCGCGAGCTACTACCAGTGGACGGTGTGGGACGGCGACCAGATCCTGGTGGAACGGCGCGTGGGGGACCCGCTGATCACGCCGGCCGCCTCGCCGACGGAGCGCGACTGGCTGGGCGACGTGGCGTACCTGCACGCCGGGGGCATTGACATGCCGGCGGTGGTGGTGCGCGCGTCGCTGCAGAACCAGCCGGACGGGACGACGGTGTACCCGCACCTGAACTGGAAGGGGGAGTTCGCGGAGTACACGACGACGGGCGGGGCGACGATGTCGAGCTGCCAGGGGGCGTCGGGGTGCCCGGCGGTGGACTTCGTGGCGGGGAAGACGACGGTGGACGGCTCGCGGATCGGCGCGAACGAGGTGGGCGGCGTGTGGCTGGGGTCGCTGGTGGGGGGTGCGGATGCGTCGTCCTTGCGATACCAACGGAATCGGTACTACGATCCGACCAGCGGGCGGTTCACGCAGCAGGACCCGATCGGGTTGGCGGGGGGGCTCAACCTGTATGGGTTCGGGGGCGGGGATCCAGTCAACTTCTCGGATCCGTTTGGGCTATGCCCGGAGTGGGTTGATGGAAAGCCCTGCAACCTGAATGCGGTCGCAAGTTTCGCGGCGGGCTTCGGCGATGCGGTGTCCTTTGGCGCCACCGATTGGGTGCGCGACAAGATGGGCACCAATGATGTAGTCGATAAGGATGGCGCAGCGTACTTCGGTGGGCAGGTTGGCGCCGTCATTGCGACGTCGGGCGTCGGATCGGCCGCGGCTGGCGCGAGCGAGGCAGGTGCCGGAAAGGTCGTCATCGGGGAGACGATGGACCGTGTGCGCGCCGCCGCTGGCACACAAGGTGCGGAGACTTTTGAAACAGGGGCTCGCGGTGCGAAGGCACTTTGGAAAGCCAATAGTACGTGGCTTCGTGGCGCGATGCGGGATGGCAAGGAGATTATTGATATAGGCACGGACGCGACTCGTGCCTCGCGGAGCCAATTCTATCGAGCTGAGAAAGCACTCATTAAGAGTCGTGGATACCCTACAACTGTGCCGTGACCATGAGCCAATCCCTAGCGGCAACTATCGAATCTGCGATGAGTCCACTCGCGACCCAATTCGGATTGCGAATGGTCAGGCGAGACAACTCACGCAATTTCGCGAAAGTGCTGTACGCAAACGCCACGACGGGCCTTATGGTCGCTGTGGACTGGACTGAACTACGTCCCTTCTTGACGATATACGAACTTGAGAATGGCGAGATTGTGCAGGAGGTACCATCCGTCAGCGCCGGCACGGATCGCAGCAAAGCATTTGATGTAGATGACTTGCTACTGGTGCGCCCCGTAGAAAACTCGCCGGTAGGCAAGATGTTCTCCGGAGGAGATGATCAAGCAGTGACTCGGCTGCTTACGCAGTATGCGAGTGCGCTGAGTTCTCAGGCCTCTGATATCATGTCGGGCGATTTCGCTGTTTTCAAACGCCTTGACGAAAATGTTAGAGCACGCGCGCGAAGCATGAATGCTTGAACGCCGCAGATGCGGCCGATGGCATGAAGTATATTTTCAGCTGGATGAAGCCTGACAGTCAGAAGCCCGGCCAAGAGGAGCTGGTCGGGCTGCTGGGAGTGTCCCGCGTTCGGTTGAAAAGTAGGTGGCACCTCGGGTAGGCGGTCTACGCCGCCACGGCGTTCACGTTACTAAACTGCGCCTGCAGGACCTTCATCAGCAAGGGCAACGCGCGGTGCCCCTTCACGCGCCGAAACTGGCGCTCGGTGTGCCACAGCGCCGACGCGCACCAGCGCAGCTTCTGGTCGCTCGTGCGCCAGCGCGCGATCCGCCGCGTCTTCGCTTCGATCCGCGCCATCACGCTCTCGATCAGATTCGTCGTCGTGAAGCTCACGCCCGGCTCAGGGAACACGCCGAGCCGGTGCAACGTCAGCGTTTCATCCAGCCCTTCCGCGAGACTCGCCGCCGCCGATTCGTTCACGGGCCGCAGCTCGCGGTGGAGCTGCGCGAAGGCGCGCTGTGCGTCGGCGTACGCCGGATGCGCCCACGCCGCCTGCAGCTTCCGGCGCCACAGGGCCTGGACCTGCTTCGGGAGGTAGCGCACGACGTTCTCGCGCTTGTGCCACTGACAGCGCTGCACCGGCACGTCGCCGAACACGTCGCGGACCGCGGCGCGCAGCCCCTGCGCGCCATCGAGCACCACGAGCAGCGGCTGGTCGAGCGGAAACCCGCGCGCGCCGAGGTCGCGCAGGAAGGCGGTGATCACGCGCTTGTTCTCGCTCGCCGTCTGGACGAGACCCAGGATGCGCTTTTCCCCCGTGCTCGTGACGCCGAGTGCGAGCACCACCTGGTCGCCAGCGAAGGCCTTGCCGTCGAGGAGCAGGGCCGCCCAGCGGGCGTCGTCGAGGCGCCGCTCCAGCAAGCGCTGCACCTCACGCGCACTGGCGCGGATGAAGCGGCGCGAGACGCTCGACTTGGCCAAGCCAAACGCCTCGGGCACGGCTTCGGCCGCCGCCTCGTACTCGCGCGTGGACAGGCCACCCAGCACGCGCCGGAAGAGCCCGACGTCGTGCGCGCGCGGCGTCTGCAAGGCGGCATAGGTCGCGAGCGGCACTTCGCGCTGCGCGTGGGTGTCGCGCACGCGCGGCACCTGAATCGGGAGCTTCTGGTCGGCGATGAACACCGAGCCGGCCTGC
>JANLSF010000285.1:0-3539 GCA_031362285.1 Gemmatimonadota bacterium
TTCCGCGTTGCCGGCCGGAGCGCCACTCCCCGCCTTCGCCCCCGGCGGCGCGCTCGCCGCCATGCTCGACCAGTACATGGCCGAGCAGAAGACGGCGGGCATCATCATCGTGCGGGACGGCAAGGTGCTACTGGAGCGGTACGCCATGGGGCAGACCGCGGCGCGCCGCTGGACGTCCATGAGTGTGGCCAAGTCGGTGACCTCGACGCTCGTGGGCGCCGCCATCCGCGACGGCTACATCAAGAGCCTCGACGATCCCGTGACGCGCTACATCACGCAGATGAAGGGGAGCGCCTACGACGACGTCACCATCCGGCAACTGCTGACCATGACGTCGGGGGTCAAGTGGAACGAGGACTACACCGACCCCAAGTCGGACGTGGCGCGGTTCTACACCGAGGCGCTGGACCCGGGCGTTGACCGCACCGTGAGCTACATGCGGAAGCTCCCCCGCGAGGCGCCGGCCGGTTCCAAGTGGGTGTACAAGACGGGCGAGACCAACCTGATCGGCGTGCTGGTGATGGAAGCCACGCACAAGACGCTTGCCGACTACGCTTCCGAGAAGATCTGGGGCCCGGTGGGGATGGAAGCCGACGCCAGCTGGATGAAGGATGACCTCGGGCACGAGTACGGCGGCTGCTGCCTGCAGGCCACGCTCCGCGACTATGCGCGCATCGGCGTCTTCATGCTGGGCGGCGCGCGCGTGAACGGCGCGTCGATCCTCCCCGACGGATGGATCGAGGCGGCCACGAAGAACCAGGCGGAGACGGGCGACCCGTTCCGCGGCTACGGCTACCAGTGGTGGACCGAGGCGGAGGGCCGCTACAACGCGATCGGCATCCACGGGCAGAGCATCCATCTGGATCCCGCGCGCAGGCTCGTGGTGGCCATCCATAGCGCGTGGCCCGAGGCCACGAGTCGCGACCGTTCGGCCGCGCGCCGGGCGCTGTGGGCCGCGATCGCCGAGGCGATTGACTCGGGCACGTGAACGCGCTCGACTGACACCCACGGACTCCCGTCCCGGGTGGCGCTACGCCCGGGACGCCGAGCGACAGCTCTCGCACACCCCGTAGATCACCAGCCGGTGGCGCTGGCGCACGTACCCGTTGGCCTCGGCCACCAGCGTGGTCATCCGCTCGAGGCGCTCGTCGCGGAACTCGCGCACCTGGCCGCACACCGTGCACAGCAGGTGCTCGTGGTGCGGCATGCCGCGGGCCGGCTCGAACCGGCGGAACCCCTCGCCGAAGTCGCGTTCCACCACGAGCCCGCTCTTCACCAGCACGTCGAGAGTGCGGTAGACCGTGGCGGTGCCGATCGCCAAGCCGCGCGTGGCGAGGCGCGTCTCCACGTCGTCGGCCGAGACATGATCGTCGGCGCCCAGGACCACCTCGGCGATCGCCAGCCGCTGCTCGGTGACGGGCAGGTTGTGCGTGCGGAGATACGCCGCGAAGGCGTCGGCTACGCGGGGCTCACCCATGCGCCTTCCTCCAGCGCGGAACGCCAGGCCGCCTGGTCGAGGCGCTCCGGCTCGGAATCATCACCGGCGCGCTGCAGCACGCCGCGCACCACCGTCTCGACCGTGAGCAGCGGCGCGTCGGCTTCGGGCTTGCATTCGAACTCCCAGCGCCCGCGATCGGGGCCCTTGATGAGCAGCCGGTAGCGCGCCGTGTAGACGGCGTGCCGGTTCTCCACGGCGCCGACCTCGGGCGACACGGCCAACACTGCCACGCCGGTCTCGGCGTGCCCCTGCCGGCGGGCGGCGAAGAGATGCACTTCCACCACGCGGTCGGCGGGAAGGGTGCCGGCCACCGCGCGGAGGAACTTCTGTGCCGTGTCGGTCATCATCGCGTGGCCACCGAGGCAGCGAGGGCAGCCGAGGCCTTCCGGGCGTCGAGTTCGCGCTCGACGAAGAGTCGCAGGATGTGCATGAAGTCCTGGGCGTTGGTGACCACGCCGAACGCCTGGTGCGTTCCGCGGTCCTTGAGCTTGCTGACGACGAACTCGGAGGAGTCCACGCAGATGGTGGGGAGTTCGTGCAGGGTGCCGTCGGCGTCCTGATGGAAGGCCGGGAGCATGTTGCCGGTGGCGATGGCGTGGAGCGCGGTGGCGATGAGCACGGCCATCGTCGCCTTCACGGCATGGCGGCGCATCGCATCCTGCCCGGCTTCGGCGTCGGTGATGACGTCGGGGAGCGGTCCGTCGTCGCGGATGGACCCCGTGAGGACGAAGGGCACGTCGTGCTTCACCAGCGCGTGCATGATGCCGTTGGTGACGATCCCCTGCTCCACCGCCTTGGCGATCGAGCCGGCGCGGCGCACCCGGTTGATGGCGCGCATGTGGAGCCCGTGTCCCCCGACGGACGCATGTCCCTTGTGGGTCATGCCGAGGGTGGTGCCGTAGATCGAGGCCTCGATGTCGTGGACCGCGACGGCGTTGCCGGCCAGGAGCGCGCCCACGAAGCCGTGCTCCACGAACCAGGTCATGTCGGCGCGGGCGCGGGAGTGCACGAGGGCCGGGCCGGTCACCCAGATCGTGTAGCCGCCGCGGTCGCGCTGCTCGAGGAGGAGGCGCGCCATCAGCACGTAATCGATGGGCTTCTCGCGCGAGACCTCGCTCGACATGAACTTGAACTCGCCGTCGTCGCCGCCGCCCAGGAAGGCTCCGGCGTGGACGAAGATCCCCTCGGCGCCGTCTTCCTTGTCGCCAATGGCCACCATGTCGCCGGCCCGGACGCGGCGCCCTTCGCGCACCCAGAGCGAGCCGTCGCGCTCGCGCACGAGGGCGGAGTCCATGCGCGGTTCGAGGGGGAGGCGCCACGCGCCGTCCATGCGGACGTAGGTGGGGAGGTTGGTTGTGGTGAAGAAGCCTTCGGGGAGGACGCCGTCGTGCTCGGTGGGCACGAAGCGGGCGTCGGGGCACGCGGCAAAGCGCGGCGCGGTGAAGTCGGGAGCGGCGAAGGCGGTCACCCGCCAAAGATAGCCGAGCGGGGGGCTCGGCTGGCGAGCGCGTGACGGGCTGCGACTCCCCCACCGCGTGCTACTGCGCGGCCTTCCCGAGCACGACCATCGGTCCCGTGGGCTGGGGCATGCCCCCCATGGGCTCCTCGGTGACGGCCACCATCTGCAGCGTGCCCGGGGCCACCTTGTACCGGTCGTGGATCTCCACGGCGCCCTGCGCGTCGGGCATGAAGGTGCCGCAGTTCACCTTCTGGTCGGCGATCTGGAGCCAGAGCTGGTAGGTGCGCCCCTTGGGGGGCATGGGGAGGTTGTGGGCGACGAAAGTCCAGTGGTCGGTGGCCTGGTCCCAGAAGAGTCGGCCCATCGGCTTCCGGCTGCGGACGTCGTTGACGTCCACCACGGAGACGCGTGCGCCGGTGAGCGCGGCGATGTTCGCCTCGCGCTCGGCGAGCCGCTTGGAGAGCGAGTCGAGGGCGCGCGAGCGCAGCCGGTCGGCCTCGGCAAAGGTGCGGCGGTCGGCGTCGCGATCGGCGCGGACGTTGACCATGAGGACGCCCAAGGCCGCCGCGAGGGCGAAGCCAG
>JANLSF010000799.1:0-1760 GCA_031362285.1 Gemmatimonadota bacterium
GCGCGGCCCCTGCATCGGGGAACTCGTGGGGAAGCCCCACCACGGGCTGCAGTACATGTTCCACATGATGAACGAGGCCCGCATCGGCGTGGGACGCGCGGCGGCATCCATGGGGTACGAGGCCTACCTGTATGCGCTCGACTACGCGCGCACCCGCCGGCAGGGCCGCCTCCCGGGCGACAAGGACCCGACCACGCCTCAGGTCACGATCATGCAGCACCCCGACGTGCGCCGGATGCTGCTGTCGCAGAAGGCCACCGTGGAGGCCGCCCTGCACCTCGTGCTGGCCTGCGCGCGCCTCGTGGATGACCAGGAGACTGCCCCCGACGAAGCCGGACGCGCGCGCGCCACGCTCCTGCTCGACATGCTGACGCCGATCGCCAAGGCGTGGCCGAGCGAGGCCTGCCAGGAGTCGATCTCCAACGCCATGCAGGTGCTCGGTGGCTACGGCTACGCGCGCGAGTACCCGATCGAGCAACTGTACCGCGACAACCGGATCAACCCGATTCACGAAGGAACGAACGGCATCCAGGCGCTCGACCTGCTGGGCCGCAAGGTGCGACAGGACAACGGCGCGGCGTTCCGCACGCTCGTGGAGACCATGCGGCTGTCGGTGGCCGCCGCGGTGGCCGCCGGGGGCGAGGCCGCGCTCCTCGCCGAGCCGGTGAGTGCCGCCGTGCAACGACTCGTGGACACGACGGTCGCGCTCGGCACGGCGGGTGCCGGGATGGAGCCCGTGCGCGCCCTGGCCAACGCATCGGCCTACCTCGACCTCGCGAGCCGCACGGTGGTGGCCTGGCTCTGGCTGGAGCAGGCCACGGCCGCCGTGCGCGCGCGCCCCTTGGCGCTGGGTGACGACGTGGCGTTCTATGCGGGCAAGGTGCAGGCGGCGCGCTACTGGATGGGTTGGGAGTTGCCGCGCACCGTGCAGCTCAGCGAACTGCTGCGGCGCATGGACTCCGTGCCCTTCGACATGCAGGACCGCTGGTTCTGACGGCACCAGCCGTCACCCCCTCCGACTCGCCCGCCCCCATGACGCTGTTCGGTTCCGGCTTCTGGCGCCGCCACGTGTACACGTTCGGCATCCAGTCCGCAGCGCTCTTCCTGCTGGCCACGGTCGCCGCCATGGCGCTCTACCCGGGCGGCTCGTTCACCGAACGCCACACGGTGGGCTACAGCTTCTCGCGGAACTTCTTCAGCGACCTCGGGATGCTCACCGCGCACAACGGCGTCCCGAACACGCCGAGCCTGGTGCTGTTCTTCGCGGCGACGACGCTGATCGGGGTGGGGCTGGTGCTCTTCTTCGTCGCCTACCCGCGCCTGTTCGCGCACGAGCCGCGCGCCCGGCGCTGGAGCGTCGTCGGCTCGGTGTTCGGCGTGCTGGCGGGGCTCTGCTTCGTGGGCGTGGCGTTCACGCCGGCCGACATCATGCTCGACGCGCACATCGGCTTCGTGAAGTCCGCCTTCCGGGCGTTTCCGCTGGCGGCCTTCTGCTACGCGGTCGCCATCTTCCGCACGGCGGGCTACGCGCGGGTGTACGGCTGGGTGTTCGTGGCGTTCGGCGCCGCGCTGGTCGGCTACGTGTTGCTGCTGGAGTTCGGCCCGAAGATCACCACCGACCTGGGGCTGGCCATCCAGGTCGGGGGCCAGAAGGTCATCGTCTATGGCAGCATCGCCAGCGTGCTGGTGCAGGCCATCGGCGCCCGACGGCGCGCGGGGGCGGCTCCGCCGGCCGCGTCCCTAGCTGCGCGGTGACCCGC
>JANLSF010000804.1:0-7812 GCA_031362285.1 Gemmatimonadota bacterium
ACCATCACGCGAACAGCCGTCGAGATGACCTTCGCCAGGTCGAACGCGACGTTCTCCATCTCGAGGTGCCCCGACTCGATCTTGGAATGGTCGAGAATGTCGTTGAGCAGCGTCAGCAGCGACTCGGCCGAGGTCTGGCACAACTCGGCCAGGCGCCGCTGCTCGATGTTCAGGTCGGTGTCGAGCAGCAGCTCCACCATCCCGAGCACGCCGTTCATCGGCGTGCGGATCTCGTGGCTCATGTTGGCGAGGAAGGAGCTCTTCATGCGCGTGGCCGTCTCGGCCCGCTCCACGAGGTCACGCATGCGCGCCCCGGCTGCCTCGCGCGCCGTGAGGTCACGGGCGATGCCCACCAGGCCCAGCGGGGCGCCGGCGCCGTCGAAATAGGCCGTGCGCACCGTCTCGAAGAAGATGCGGCGCCCATCGGGTAGCTCGACCCATTCCTCCGATTGCACGGGGACGCGCGTGGTGAAGGCCTGCTGGTCGAGCGCCGAGGCCGCCGCGGCCCGCGCGCTGTCGAAGATCTCGGCATCGGTGCGGCCGGCCACCTCGAACTCGGTGCGTCCGACGCCCACCGCGAACGCCTCGTTGCACCCCTTGTAGCTGCCGTCGGGCGCCTTGTGGAAGATCCGGTCCGGCGTGTTGTTGAGCAGCGAACGCAGCAACGAGCCCTGGCGCGCCATCTCCTCGAGCGCCTGCTCGCGCGAGACCCGGGCGCTCACGTCGCGCGTCGTGCCCTGCACGCCGAGGATGGTGCCGTCGAGGTCGCGCAGCAATCGGGCGCAGAGTGACACGTGCACCTGGCGTCCGTCGGCATCAAGGTGCACGCTCGCGTGGTCCAGCACCTCCTCGCCACCGAGCACGCGCATCAGCACGCCGAGATCGCGCCGCACGTAGTCGGGGTGCGTGCGCTGCGCGAACGGCTGCCCCACGAAGTCCTCGGCGGGCAGCTTGTAGAGGAGCTGGGCGGCATGGCTCACGAACGTCCAGCGCCCGTCGAAGTCCATGCGCCAGAGCACGTCACTCGCATCGTCCACGAAGCGGCGCAGCCGGTCTTCGGCGATCACCACCCGCTCGCTGGACTCGAACGACGTCGCCAGCTGCGCGTGCGCGCGACGGACGAGCACCACCATCATCGGGCCGAAGGCGAGCACCAGCGCGAGGTAGCCGAGGCGGATGGCGTCCACGCCGCCCATGGGGATGCCGATGAGCAGCGGCGCCAGCATGATCGTGGCGAAGGCGACAAAGCTGCGCGGATGCGCCACGAGCACGCTGGTGGCGCCGGCCACGAGTCCCGCCATCGAGAGCAGCAGGAGGGCGAAGTGCGTTTCCGGCAGCGTCAGGGCGCCGGCCAGGCCCACGCTGCCCCACGCCGCCGCCGCCGCCAGCGTTCCCCGGTACAGCAGCGCCGTGACCCGTTCGGGGTCGCGCTCGGTGCGCGCGACGCGGAGCAACTGGAAGCGCGCGCCGAGCGCCGCGGCGAGGAGGGCGAGGCCACCCACCAACGCCTCCGTCGGCACGTTGCCGTACATCACGAGGGCCACCACGCCGCCAACCACGAGGTGCGCGAGGAATCCCGGGCCGACGTCGCGCAGGTAGCGCCGAGCCGTCAGGTGCCGCACCGCCGTGCGCACGCGCACCGACTCCAGCGCCCCGTCGCCACCAAAGGTGCTGGCGGGCGTGAGGCGTGCGGCGGTGTTGACGGGGGGCGGCGGGGTGGGCGACATCGGGATACCGGGGACGGCGGCGCGTCGTCGCGCCGAGGGGGGAACTCCTCCCTGATATCGTCCGCTCCGGCGGAATTCTTGCCCGCGGCCGGGGCGGCGTGCCTAGAGCTCGGCGTCCCGTCCCGGGCCACGCTTGAGCGCGTCGTCGCCGAACTTGCCTCGAATCACGTCCAGCGCGCGCGAGAGGTCGCGGTCCCTGGGAGTCTCGGCTGCGTCTGGCGCCGCGTGATCGGTCGAGTGCGTGGCATCGAACAATCCCGGTTGCCGGTCCGCGGCGTCGGAGAGCCCCGAGAGTCCCACACCGGCCAGCCGGATGGGCGCGCGTCGCCGCTTGCGCAGGGTCACGAGCAGCCCGAGCGCCAGATCGGCCACGGCACGCTCCGACTCGATCGGATCCTTGACCGTCCGGCTGGCGGTGCGGATGGAGAAGTCGGTGTACTTGAGCTTGACCGTCACCGTGCGCGCCATGAGGCGCTCGCCACGCAAGTCGGCGGTGACCTTGGCGGCGAGGCCAGCCACTTCGCGCGCGATGGCGCGCTCGTTGCTCACGTCACGCCGGAAGGTGTCCTCCCGGCTCACGCTCTTGGCCGGCTCCCGCACGGTCACGGCGCTGTCGCCCAGGCCGCGCACGCGACGCCAGAGCCACTCGCCGCCGCGCGCGCCGAACCACCGGTCGAGCGTGGTGCGATCGTGCGGCAGCACGTCGGCGGCGCGCACGAGGTCGCGCTTGGCGAGCGCCTGCTGGAAGCGCGGCCCGATGCCGGGGATGTCGGCCAGCGCGATGCGGTCGGCCATGAAGGCGCCCTCGGCGCCCGGCTCCACCACGAACACCCCGGTGCGGTCGGTGCCCGGCTTCTGCTTGCCGAACTCCACGGCCAGCTTCGCGATCAGGCGATTGGTGCCGCCCCCGAAGCTCACCGAGAGCCCGGTGGCCGTGCGCACGGCCTTGCGCATGCGCAGCGCGGTCTGGGTGAGCGTCTCGTGGTGGTAGAGCGCCTCGGTGCCCGAGAGGTCGCAGTACCACTCGTCGATGCTCGCGCCGCGCACCACCGGGGTGAACTGCCCGAGCACGGCGCGAATGGCGCGACTCATCGTCACGCAGGCACCGCGCGGGACGGGAATGCACATCGCCTCGGGACAGAGGCGGAGGGCGCGACCGATCGGCATCCCGCTCCGCACGCCGAAGACGCGCGTTTCGTACGAGGCCGAACACACGACGCCGCGGCTGTTGGGGCGCCCGCCCACGATGAGGAGCGGTGCCCGGCCGGCGCCGTCGGGGTCCACGAGGCGGGCGACGGCGACGAAGAACTGATCGGCATCGGCCAGCAGGATCCGCCGTGGCGCGTTCATGCGATGGCCCTCGCGCGCGGCATTACCGTGGGGTGAGGGCGCCCTTCACGGCGTCGAGGGCGGGCTGGAGCGTCGCGAACCGGTCGTGATCGGGAGCTCCGGCCGCGTACGGGTTCTTCGAGGACACGAGCGCCGTGAACACGCGGCCATTCGCGCGGGCCACTTCGATGCCGGCCAGCGGCTTGGACGACCGCGCGGCCCGGTCGAAGGCGGCGTCGGCGTATGCGAGGATGCTCAGCACCGTTTCCTGCCGGGCGCCGGCGCCGCTCGGCTGGTACACGAAGTGCACGGCGTGCTGCACGAGGGGCCAGGTGCCCACGGCGCTCGCCCCCGGCTCCTCGACGATGCGCACGCTGGTGGACCAGGCAGCAGGCACGGCATAGTCGAAGTGGCCGGTGAGCGAGGAGTAGGTGCTGGACGGCGCCGGCGATGCGGATGCCGCGGCCGAAGCGTCACCGGTCCTGGGCGCCTTGGCGTCGCAGGCCGCGAGGGCGACGAAGATCACCGCTCCCGCGCGCAGGTGACGCCAGTCGGTCACAGCGCCTTCCGGATGGCGGCGTCGATCTTCTGGTCGGCGCCAATCCCGGTGTAGACCACTTTGCCCGTCTTGTCGAGGATGACGACGTAGCTGGTGCCCGGCGCGTCGTACTTGGCACTCGTCTCCCCCGACCGGTCGTAGAGCACGACGCCGGCCAGCGGGTGGGTCACGAGGTGCTTCTTCACGACCTCGACCGTCTCGTTGTACGAGACCGCGACGGTGACGAGCGTGATCTTGCCGGCGTACCGCTTGGCGGCGGCGGCGACCTGCGGGGCGAGGGCGCGGCAGTTGCCGCACCACGCGGCCCAGAACTCGATCAGCACCGGTCCCTTGCCGACGTACGTGGCGAGGTCGGCCGGCTTGCCGTCGAGGGTCTCGAGCGGGGCGGGCGTGGGGGCCATCGTGCCGAGGGGGAGCCCCTCCTGGGCCGACGCGCGCGTGGCGGGGAGGGCGCCACAGACCAGGGCGACGGCGAGCAGGCGGACGGTTCGCATTGGTATCAGCATGACATTAAATGGGAACGAGGCCGGCCGCCGAGGCGCGTCGCTTCCCGGCGTCGGTCCGTCGTGGGACGGTGCACAAAATGTACGCAGCCGGGCCATCGAACGTGGTGACCCGTGACCGCGCTCTGGCGCCCCCAGCGCGGGGCATGCGACGCGGCTTGGCACGCGACGGGCACGACGATTGCCCTTGAGGTCCGGGCGCGTCATCATCAGGGCAGTCGAGCGTGTCCGCGACCGAGGGCGGAACGTCGAGAACCTGCTCGGGTGGATGGTGCATGCGAACTTCTTCGCGCGGTCGGATCTGGCTGGCAGGACTGGAGGCGAGTCTCGCGCTCACTGGCGGGTGGCGCCGGGGAGTCGGGCGTGGCCTCATGGGCGGCGTGACCGTCGTCGCCCTCGCGGCCGCATGTCGGTCGGGCGTGAGCGACGAGGCCGCGACGCGTCGCGAGCTCGCCGCAGCGCTCGCGCGCTACCAGCGCGCCGCCGTCGCGGTGAACGCCGACTCCACGGCGGCGTCGTTCTCGCCCACGGGCACGCTGTTCGAGCCCGGCATCCAGCCGGTGTCCACCCCCGACTCGATCCGCGCCTTCGTGCGCATGTTCACCGGCGCCAGGGTGCACGAGGCCACGGCCGACGCCGACACGCTGGAGATCTTCGGCACCACCGCGCTGATGTGGGGGCACTATCACGAGCGACTCTCGTTCCCGGGACAACCCGACAGCGACCAGCGCGGCCGCTTCGTGATCGAATGGAAGCGGCAGCCGGACGGCGCCTGGCTCATCGAGCGTCTCTATCGTATTCCGCTGCCCGAGCCGGTCCGGTAGCGCCCGGCTAGATTGCGTCGCGGCCGCTCCGGTCGCGCACCGACTTCCCCGCACTCTCCCGATCGCTCCATGGCTCCGCAGTTCATTTACGTGATGAAGGGCCTGCGCAAGGTGGTTCCGCCTGCGCGCGTCATCCTCGACGACATCTGGCTCTCCTTCTACCCCGGCGCCAAGATCGGCGTCCTTGGCGCGAACGGCGCCGGCAAGTCGTCGCTGCTCAAGATCATGGCCGGCGTCGACACCGAGTTCCAGGGCGAGGCGTGGGCCCACAAGGGCACCCGCATCGGCTACCTGCCCCAGGAGCCCAACCTCGACCCGACGCTCGACGTGCGCGGCAACGTGGAATTGGCGGTCGCCTCGGCGCGGGGCGCGCTCGACGACTTCAACGCGATCTCCATGAAGTTCGCCGAGCCGATGACCGACGCCGAGATGGACAAGCTGCTGGAGAAGCAGGGCAAGCTGCAGGAGTACATCGACCAGCACGACCTCTGGAACCTCGACAACAAGATCGAGGTGGCCATGGACGCCCTGCGCCTCCCGCCGGGCGATGCGCCCGTGGCCCAGCTCTCCGGTGGCGAGAAGCGCCGCGTCGCGCTCTGCCGCATCCTGCTGGAGGAGCCCGACCTGCTGCTCCTCGACGAGCCCACCAACCACCTCGACGCCGAATCGGTGGCGTGGCTGGAGCACTACCTCGAGACGTACGCCGGCACCGTCGTGGCCATCACCCACGATCGCTACTTCCTCGACAACGTCGCCAAGTGGATCCTCGAGCTCGATCGCGGGCGCGGGGTGCCGTACGAGGGGAACTATTCCGGCTGGCTCGAGCAGAAGCGGGACCGCCTCGCCCTCGAGGAGAAGCAGGAGAGCACGCGCCAGAAGACGCTCACCCGCGAGCTCGAGTGGGTGCGCATGGCGCCCAAGGCGCGGCAGGCCAAGAGCAAGGCGCGCCTGCAGAGCTACGAGGACCTCGTCAGCGAGGCCCAGGCCGACAAGGTCGTCTCCAACGAAATCGTCATCCCGCCCGCGCCGCGCCTCGGCAACGACGTGGTGATTGCCGACAAGGTCAAGAAGGGATTCGGCGACAAGCTCCTGTTCGAGAACCTGAGCTTCTCGCTGCCGCGCGCCGGCATCGTCGGGATCATCGGCCCCAACGGCGCCGGCAAGACCACGCTCTTCAAGATGATCACCGGCTCGGAGCAGGCCGACAGCGGCACGCTCAAGGTGGGCGAGACGGTCCAGGTCTCGTACCAGGACCAGACCCGCACCCTCGAGGGGAAGCGCACGCTGTGGGAGGAGATCTCCGGCGGACGCGAGCTGCTCCCCGTGGGGAAGAAGGAGATGAACAGCCGGGCCTATGCCTCGAGCTTCGGCTTTCGCGGCGCCGACCAGCAGAAGCTGGTGGCCAACCTCTCGGGGGGCGAGCGCAACCGGCTGCACCTGGCCAAGACGCTCATGACCGGCGGCAACCTGCTCATGCTCGACGAGCCCACCAACGACCTCGACGTGGATACCCTCCGCGCCCTGGAAGACGCGGTGCTCGACTTCAGCGGCTGCGCCGTCATCATCTCGCACGATCGCTGGTTCCTCGACCGCGTGGCCACGCACATCCTCGCCTTCGAGGGCGATTCCGAAGCGGTGTGGTACGAGGGGAACTACCAGTCGTACATCGAGGACCTGAAGCGCCGGAAGGGGCCGGACGCGGACCAGCCGCACCGGATCAAGTACAAGAAGCTGGTGCGCGGGTGACGGCAACTCATTCTTCTAAAGCGAGTTAGCACGTATTTACTAATTGTTGACAGATTGGTAATCACTGGCTATCGTGATATACTAGTCCCTAACTAATTAGTAGGTACATCTGTGCAGATACCGCAATCGCCGCCGCCATTGCCCAACCTGGATGACAATCGGGGAGGCATTGATCCGAGCGCGCTCTCGAAGCTCGCTGGACTGGCCCTCTCTGGCGTCGGACCCACGCCGGGGGGCCGATACCTGCCTTGGGATCAGCTGCGACATCGGCAGCCTCCCGCCTCGCTGACCATCGTCGACTGGTGGCATGCCGCCAAGCTCGCGCGCCGCGCCGTGAGCCGGCCCTTCGCGTTGCTCGACACGAGGGGGCGGCCGTTCCTGTTCGCGCTCGTGCCGGCCATCGCGGCACAGCTCCACCGCATTGACCGTGACGCGGCGGGATCGCTGCGGGCGCCAGCGGCCGTGGCGGACCCGATCACGCGCGATCGCTACCTCATCGCCTCGCTGTTCGAGGAAGCGATCACCTCCAGCCAGCTCGAAGGCGCCTCGACCACACGCGAGACGGCCAAGCAGATGCTCCGGGACGGTCGCGTCCCCGTCAATCACGGTGAGCGCATGATCGTGAACAACTACCGTGCCATGCAGTGGCTGCGCGAGCGCCAGCACGACGCGCTGTCGCCGGCCCTGCTATTCGAGCTGCACCGCCTGGTGACCGAAGGCACGCTGGATGACCCGGCCCACGGGGGGCGCTTCCGTCTCGACGCCGACCAGATCGTGGTTACCGATGAAACCGGGCAGGTGCTGCACCGCCCTCCGCGCGACGCTGAACTGCCCACGCGCATCGAGCGGATGTGCGCCTTTGCCAACGCGCCCGCCAACGAGGAGCCCTTCCTGCACCCCGTAGTGCGCAGCATCCTGCTGCACTTCTGGTTGGCCTACGACCATCCCTTCGTGGACGGGAACGGTCGGGTCGCTCGCGCGCTCTTCTATTGGTCAATGGCACGGCACGGCTACTGGCTGTGCGAGTATCTGTCCATCTCGCGCATCCTCAAGCGGGCGCGCGCGCAGTACCTGCGGGCCCTCGGCGACGCGATCATGGAACGGGCCGACGCCGTCGCCGACGC
>JANLSF010000033.1:0-5661 GCA_031362285.1 Gemmatimonadota bacterium
GCAGGCCGGCGCCGGCGCCGAGCAGGAGCCCGTGCATCACGCGACGGAGGAGACGGGAGAGGTTGATCATCGGATCAGCCCGCTCGCGATCTCGGACATCGACTCGCTGTTCTTGATGGCCTTGGAGTTGATCTCGTAGGCCCGCATGGCGGAGATCATGTCCACCATCTCCTGCACGATCTCGACGTTGCTCGACTCGAGCTGGCCCTGGAGCAGGTGGCCCATGCCGTCGTCCTCGGGGAAGCCGGTGACCGGTTCGCCCGAGGCTCCCGTGGCCTGGAAGAGGTTTTCGCCGAGCGCCGTGAGGCCCGAGGGGTTGGCGAAGCGCGCGAGCTCGATGCGGCCGACCTCGGTGGGCGCACTGCCACTGCCGGTGACGACGGAGACGATGCCGCCGCGCGACACGCTGACGTTGGTGACGTCGCGCGGGAACTTGACCCCCGGCACGACGGTGAGCCCTTCCTGCGTCACGAGCGTCCCCTGGTCGGAGAGCTGGAAGGTGCCGTCGCGGGTGTAGGCGAGTTGGCCGTTGTTCATCTGCACCTGGAAGAACCCCTCGCCCTCGATGGCCAGGTCGGTGGAGCGGTCGGTCTGCTCGAGGGCGCCCTGCGAGTGGAGGCGCTGCACGCCCGCGAGGCGCGTGCCGCGGCCGATCTGGATCGCGGGCAGGGTGTTGGCATCGGTGCCGGCCGTGGCCGTCGGCCCCTGCACCGTCTGGTACAGGAGGTCGACGAAGTGGGCGCGGCTGCGCTTGAACGCCGTCGTGTTGACGTTCGCCAGGTTGTTGGCGATGACCTCGGTGCGGGTCTGCTGCGCCATCATGCCGGTGGCGGCAGCGCGGAGGGCGGGATCCATGCGATCGCTCCAGTTATGAGGCGGACTTCCCGATCTCGCTCACGGCAATTCCGCGGGCGGCATCGAGGGTCGTGAGGGCTTTCTGCACGCTGGCGGTCGCGCGCTGGATGGTGATCATGTCCACCATGGACTCGATGGAGTTCACGTTGCTGCCTTCGCGCGCGCCCTGGCGGACGAGGCGTTCGGCGGCGGGAACGGACTCCGTGGCGCTGGCCTCGAAGAGGGTGTCGCCGGCATGCGTCAGGGTGGCGCCGCTCGCCGCGCGATCGACGCGCAGGCGGCCGATGGACTTGCCGTCGGCGCGCACGTTCCCGCCGGCGTCGATCTCGACCTTGGCTGCGTTCGCGGGAATGGTCAGCGCGCCGCCCGTCTCGCCGAGCACCAGGTGACCGCGTGCATCCACGATGTTCCGCTCGGCGTCGAGGCCGAGCGAGCCACCCCGCGAGAGGCGCTCCCCGCCCGGTGTCTGCACGACGAGGAAGCCGTCGCCGCCGAGGGCCACGTCGAGCGGCTGGCCGGTAGTGGTGATCTGTCCGGTGCGCAGGTCGGTGGCGGCGCCGGCCACCGGGCCCGCCGCGTTTGCCAGCAACTGCGCGAACGTGCGCTCGCCCTTGAAGCCGTCGGTATCGACGTTGGCGAGGTTGTTCGCCACCACCTCCTGCCGGCGCGTCCAGTAGCGAAGCGCGGCCGCGGCGTGCTCGAATCCCGTTGGCGTGATGCTGGTTCCCACGATCGTCTCCAGTTGGGAGGTGACATCCCTCCCTAATGCAGGGAGCGTGCCACGCGGACGACCGCGTAAGTCGTTGTCAGTACGAGAGTTGCTTCCCTGTCATGGAACAGAAGGCCCGGCGGATCATGCGCATGAGGGAGGCAGAAGCTGCCGCGAGGGGCATCTCCTGCCGGATGGGGACGCCGGTCGCCGGCGTCCCCTTCGTGGCGATGAGCATGACCACGACATCCTGCGACAGCCGCGTGCGCCGCGCGATGTGCGCGACGCGCGTGCCGCGGCGCGCGAGGGAGAGCACGCGCGTTTCGGTGCGCGCGCTCACGCGACTTCCCGGCGCATCGGGGCGAGCTGCGTGCGGAGCCGGGCCAATGCCTTGGTGCGGATCTGCGAGACGCGCGACTCGGTGAGGCCGAGGACGTTGGCGATCTCGTGCAGCTTGAGTTCCTCGTAGTAGTACAGCGACAGCACGGTGCGCTCCTGCTGCTTGAGCCCGGAAATGGCATCGCGGAGGAGCGCGACTTCCTGCTCGCCGGTCAGGCGCGCCTCGACGTCGTCGTCGGTCACGGCCGGAAGCAGGTCGCCCTGGGCGTGGCGCTCCTCGTCGTCGTCGTTGCGCGCGCGCCGGTCGAACGAGACCTGGTGCGCCCCCTCGATGTCGGCCTGCCACCGCCAGTAGGTCGGCAGGTCGATGCCCGCCTGGTCGGCGATCTCCTTGTCGCTGGGCACGCGGTTGACCCGGCGCGCCACGGCCTCGCGGGCGGCACCGAGTTCGCGCGCCTTGCGGCGCACCGAACGCGGCACGTGATCCTGCCGGCGCAACTCGTCGAGCATGGCGCCCCGGATGCGCGGGGCGGCGAAGGTCGAGAACTGCAGGCCACGGCCGGCGTCGAAGTGTTCGAGCGCGCCGACCAGGCCGAGCGTGCCGGCCGAGATCAGTTCGTCGAACTCCGCCTCGTCGGCGAGACCGGCGGCCAGTTGGCGGGCAACGAAATGCACGAGTCCGACATGCGCATCGAGCAGTTGCTGGCGTGCGGACTGGTCACCGGTGGCGTAGCGGTTCCAAAGGACACTGTGATCGTTCATGCGGCGGGCCTCCCGGAGGGGTGGAATGGCGCCATCGAGCGGCGCGCGTCACGGTCGAGTTCGGCGAGCAGGCGGCCCGCCAGGGCATCGAGCGCCAGGGCGGCGCGGGTGCCGTCGGTGGCGGCAGGAAAGGGCGTACCAGCCGCGATCGCGGCGTCCAGGCTGTCGTCATCGGGAATCACCCCGCCGAAGCCGATGGTGCGGCCGAGAAAGCGGCCGGCCGCGCCCTGCACCTCGGCAAAGGCCGCGCGGGCGCGCTCGTCCGTGGTGCGCGTGAGGAGCAGTTCGGCGGGGGCGCCGGGCCAGCTCAGGTGAATCCCCTTCACCATCGCGTAGGCGGCCGCCACGCTGGCCGGCTCGGTGCCGCTGACGACCACGCACTTGCGCAGTCCGGCAAGTCCGGCGGCGATCACGGCATCGAGCCGGGCCCCGGCATCGATGATCACGACGTCGAAGTCCCGGAACAGCGGCGCCACGCGACGAAAGACGCTGCGTCGCTCGGTGGGCGCGAACGGCGCGCTCGCCGTGCCGTCGGTGCCGGGGCCACCGCCGCCGGCGAGCAGGTAGAGCGACCCGCCGATGAGCTGCACGGCCGACGCCGGGTCGCCACCACCGGGCTTGAGCGCGCCGATGCCGGAGAGCGCGGCGACGCCGAAGCGATGATGGTGCGTGCCCACTTCCTCGTCGGCATCGACGAGCAGGGTGCGGCGTCCCTCGGCGGCCGCGGTGCAGGCGATGCCCGCCGCGACGGTGGAGGCGCCGGCGCCCCCGCGGGCACCGGCAATGATGAGCACGCGATCGTCGCTCGCGCGCCAGGGATCGGCGGCGCGGGTGCCGACGAAGGCACGCAGTTGGGCGGTCTGGGAGATCATGCGATGGCTACCTGGGCGGGCGCGATGCTGAGGGCGCCGAGCACGCGCGCGGCAGCGTCGCGGAGGTCGGCGGGGATGTCCTGCCCATCGGTGATCCAGCGGGCGGGGAGGTCGACGGCGGCCGTGAGCCGCGCGATGGTGGCGTCGGCCGGCACTTCGTCGAGCTTCGTGACAAGCCCGTGGGTGACGCCGAGCGACGCGAAGTTCTCGCGAGCGGCCGCGGCCAGCTCGAGGCGCCACGTGGCCGGGATGCAGAGGTGCACCTCGTCGGGACGGAGCAGCGCGAGCGCCTGGCGCCACGTGCCGTCGTCCCCGGTGGAACGCGGGCCGCGCCCCGGCGTGTCGACGAGCAGCACGTCGCAGCTGGCCAGGCGGCGCAACGCGTCGGCGATCTCGGTCGGGTCGTAGATCGACTCGCACGGCAAGCCGGCAGCCGCCGCAAACGCCTCGAGCTGTTCGACGGCGCCGGCGCGGAAGGTGTCGAGCGTGAGGAAGCCGACCTTGCGACCGCCGAATGCCTCGGGATTGACCGCCAGCTTGGCCAACGTGGTGGTCTTGCCGGCGCCGGTGGGACCGACGAGGGCCACCACGAAGGCGCGCGCACTCTTGGCGCTGCGGATGCCCGGCGGCATGAGGCGCGGCTTGTCCGGCGCGAGGAGGGCGCGGAAGCGCGTCACCTCGTCGGCGGTGGTGGCCGCCACCTCGACGCGCGAGGCGCCGTTCTCGCGGATCACGCGCGAATGGGCGACCATCACGTCGTCGCCGAGTTCGCGGCGCGCGGCCCAGCTGACCGACGCGAGGTCGGGTCCGGTGAATGTCCTAAGCTGCAGCATGGAGCATCTCCCACGTGGCGACAGGGGTGAGTGTGACGGTGGTGGGCAACTCGGCGAGCGAGACGACGGGCAGGGCAGGCATGACGGGCTCGATCAACCGGCGCACGCCGGTGCGGATGCCCGGGGGCACCACGAGCGGGAGCGGGCGCTGGTCGGCGCCGGTGGCGGTGAGGCGCTGCAACTCGCGCAGCAAGCCCGCCAGCAGGTCGGGGGTGAGGAGCGGCGCCGACGGACCACCGACGCGGGGGGAGAAGAGCGTCATCAGCGACGCCTCGAGGCGGCTGCCGAGCGTGACGGCGCGGATCTCGCCGGATTCGTCCATGAGCGTCCGCGCGATCACGTTGCCCAAGGCACGACGGACGTGCTCGGTGAGCGACTCGAGATCCTTGGCGTGCTCCGAGGCATCGCCCAGCGCCTCGAGGATGGTGACGAGGTCGCGGATCGGGACGCGCTCGCGCAGCAGGCGCTGCAACACGCGATGGAGCGTGCCGAGCGAGACCTTGGCCGGCACCACCTCGTCGACGAGCGCCGGATGGGTGGGCTTGAGGGCGTCCATCATCGACTGCACGTCCTGGCGGCCGAGGAGTTCGGCCGCGTTGGCCTTGACCATCTCCATCAGGTGCGTGGCGAGCATCGTGCCCGGCTCGACCACCATGTAGCCGAGGGCGCTGGCGTCGGCGCGGCGCGACGGCGCGATCCAGCGCGCGGGCAGGCCGAAGCTCGGGTCGGCGCCGTCCATCCCCTCGATCGGCGCCGCGGCCGCGCCGGTGTCGAGGGCGAGGAGCATGCGGGGCATGGCCTCGCCGCGCGCGACCTCCGACCCACGCAGGCGGATCACGTACTCGTTGGCCGGCAGCCGCACGTCGTCGCGGATGCGGATCGCCGGCACGAGGATGCCGAGCTCCACGGCCGCCTGCTTGCGCAGCAGTCCGATGCGCTCGAGCAGGTCGCCGCCCATGCCCTCGTCCACGATGGGCACGAGGCCATAGCCCACGAGGAGTTCGATCGGATCGAGCTGCAGCAGGTCGGCCACCGGGTTGTTCACCGGGGCCGCGTCCTCGACCTTCGTGACGCCCGAGGCAAACGCGGCCACCTCGGCCGCCCGCGCCTGGCGACGTCCGGCGCCCTGCGCGATGGCGCCGATTCCGCCAGCGAGCGCGAGGAACGGAATGGCCGGGAGCCCGGGCACGAGCGCGAACGAGGCCAGCACGCCGGCGGCCAGCCAGAGGGCCCGCGGCTGCGCGGTCAGCTGCGCCGAGATGACGTTGCCGATGCGCGCGCCGCCCGAGGC
>JANLSF010000835.1:0-5335 GCA_031362285.1 Gemmatimonadota bacterium
GGATCGGATCGTTGACCACCTTGTGCCAGCCGCCACGCAGCGTGAGCAGGCCGTTGATCATGCCGCCCCAGCTCGGAGCCCACAACATCACCGAGAACACCATGCCGAGCGACCCGGCCCACTCGGGCAGGGAGGTGTAATGCAGGTGATGCGGCCCGGCCCAGATGTACATGAACACCAGCGACCAGAAGTGCAGGATCGACAGCCGGTAGCTGAACACCGGCCCCTCGGCCGCCTTCGGCATGAAGTAGTACATCAGGCCGAGGAACGGCGTGGTGAGGAAGAACGCCACCGCGTTGTGGCCGTACCACCACTGCATGAAGGCGTCCTGCGCACCGGCATAGATGCTGTAGCTCTTCAGGAAGCCGGCGGGGATCGCGAGGTTGTTGAAGATGTGCAGCACCGCCACGGTCACGATCGACGCGATGTAGAACCAGATCGCGACGTAGAGGTGGCGCTCGCGGCGCTTGACCAGCGTGCCGATGAAATTCACCGCGAACACCACCCACACGGCCGCAATCGCGAGGTCGATCGGCCATTCCAGCTCGGCGTACTCCTTGGCCTGCGTGTACCCGAACGGCAGCGTCAGCGCGGCGGCGAGGATGATCGCCTGCCAGCCCCAGAAGTGGATGCGCGACAGGAGGTCGGAGAACATGCGCGCCTTGAGCAGGCGCTGCGTGGAGTAGTAGCCGCCCATGAAGAAGGCGTTGCCGACGAAGGCGAAGATCACCGCGTTCGTGTGCAGCGGCCGGAGCCGCCCGAAGCTGGTGATCGAGATCCCGAAGTTGAACGCGGGATCCGCGAGCTGGAGGGCGATCAGCAACCCCACCAGCATGCCGATCAGCCCCCAGGCGAAGGAGGCGACCAGGAACTTGCGAACGATGTCGTCATCATAGGAGAACTCCTCCATGACGGCGCCCGGGGCAGTCGTGACGGCGGACATGTGCAATGGGCCTCGAGGGACGGTTGTCAGGCAATTTCCCGAGAGCGCCTGACCCTCACAGCGGGGCGTTCCCTGAATTTTCTGGAGACTCGCCCGACACCCGTGTCAGGCAACGTCTGACGCGAGGCATCGTCATGAGCGGCAACAGGTTGCGCGCACCTGCACGGATGACATCGACGCGGGGCGCTACCCCACCCCTGCGCCGGCCGCCATCTTCTCCGCTTCCCCTCGCCCGCACCGGAGCCTCGCATGATGCTCGCCCGCCGCCTCGCCTTCGCCGCCGCTGCCATCATCGCCCTCGGCGCACCCCCGGCTCCGGCGCACGCACAGCTACCGCAATCCGAGTACGCCGACCATCGCGTCGCCCTCGCACAGGCCATGAAGAACGGCATCCTCGTCGCCTTCGGCGGACGCAACCCGGTCGCGGATTTCGGCCCCTTCTACCAACCCCCCGGCTTCGCGTACCTGACCAACTACCACGAACCGGACGCCGTGTTCGTCATGGTGGCCGACGAGTCGGCCCCCAACAGCCGGCTCCTCACCACCGCGGCCGATCCCCGGCGCGCCTTCTACTACGGCCGCCGCGCCGACTCGGCCGCCATCGCTCGCACCCTCGGACTGCCGTCGGGCAGCATCGGCCAGCTCGACGCGCATGTCGAGTCGCTGATCGCCTCGCGGAAGCCGCTCTACTACCTGCTCGACTTCGAGGACGCCGACTTCAAGGCCGCCGACTCGCTCACCCGCGGCCGCGCCTGGCTCGACGCCTTCAAGGCCCGCCATCCGGGCTACCCTACCGTGGACGCGGCGCCGCTCCTCGACCGGGTCCGCGCGAAGAAGTCCCCCGCCGAGCTCGCCCTCATCAAGAAGGCGGCACAGATCTCCACGCTCGGCCATCGCGCCGCCATGCTCGTTCCCGACCCGAAGTACGAGTACGAGATCCAGGCGGCCATGGAGGGCGCGTTCCTCAAGGGAGGCGCGGCGCGCCCCTCGTACGGCTCCATCATCGGCGCCGGCGCCAACGGCACGCAGCTGCACTACATGCGAAACCGCGCCGCCATCGCCAAGGGCGACCTGATCGTCATGGACGCCGGCGCCGAGTACGAGGGCTACGCGGCCGACGTCACGCGCACCATCCCCGCGTCGGGCAAGTTCACCGCCGACCAGCGCGCGCTCTACCAGATCGTGCGGGAGTCGCAGGCCGCCGCCGAGCGCAACTCCAAGGTCGGCATGTCGAGCGTGGCCCAGCTCGACTCGTCGGAGCGGGTGCGCATCAAGGGGCTCGCGAAGCTCGGCCTCATCGAGTCGGAGGACGCGACCTTCGACCCGCCCTGGAAGACCGATTGCGTGGCGCAGCCGCGCCAGTGCTCGCAGGCGATGCTCTGGATGATCCACGGCATCAGTCACGGCATCGGCCTCGCGGTGCACGACCCCGCGCAGTTCTACGAGGGCGACCGCACCTTCCAGGTGGGCGACGCCTTCACCATCGAGCCGGGGCTCTACATCTCCACCCGTTCGCTCGAGGCGCTCCCCGACACGCCGAAGAACCGCGCTTTCATCGCCAAGGTGAAGTCGGCCGTGGCCCGCTTCGAGAATGCCGGCGTGCGCATCGAGGACTCGTACATCGTCACCGAGCAGGGCCTCGAGCGCGTCTCGCTCGCCCCGCGCGAGATCGCCGAAATCGAGGCCCTCATGAAGCAACGCCCGCCCCGCGTCGTGCCTTAGGACACGACGCCAAGCGAGCGGGGGGCGCCCCCTACCCCGCCACGATCCCGCCGTCGATCGCCAGGGCGTGGCCGATCATGAACGCCGACGCCGACGAGCACAGGTAGAGCACGGTCGCGGCGATTTCCTCCGGCGTCCCCAGGCGGCCCAGCGGCACGCGCTGCGCGAGGTCGTCCTGCGCGAGCCCGGCGTCGAGCATCTGCTGCACCATGGGAGTGAGCGTGAAGCCCGGGCAGATGGCGTTGATGCGGATCCCCTTGCGGCCGTACTCGAGCGCGGCCGTCTTGGTGAGCCCCACCACGCCGTGCTTGCTGGCCGCATAGGCGGGGTGCCGCGGGAAGCCGTTGAGCCCCGCCACGCTGGCCACGTTCACGATCACCCCGCCGCCGGTCGCGAACATCGCCGGGATTTCGTGCCGCATCGAGCGCCACACCCCCGTGAGGTTCACGTCGATCACGAGGTCCCAGTCGGCGGCCTGGTATTCCGCCGTGCGCACCTCCGGCCCGCCGATCCCGGCCGAATTGAGGGCGATGTCGAGCCGGCCGAAGCTGCGCACCGTCTGCGCGACCCCGGCCTCAACGTCCCCGTCGTTGCGCACATCCACGGTCACGGCCAGCGCCTGCCCTCCCGCCGACACGCAATCAGCGGCGGTGGCATCGGCGGCCACCCGATTGAAATCCGCGACCACGACCCGCGCCCCCTGGGCTGCGAGCTGGAGCGCCGTGGCGCGCCCGATCCCCGTGGCGCCCCCGGTGATGAACGCCACCTTTCCCGCGAATTCCGAAGCCATCCGTCCCCCGTTGGGTCGTCGCGCGCCGTGCGCCCTGACGACCGGATCCGGATTCCCGGAGCCACGCCGGCGCGCGCATAGTATAGGGGCGGCGGCGGGCGGGAGTGAGGCGTGCCTTGGGGCGCTACGGCCTCGGCAGCGCCTGCGCCGCTTCGCGCAGCCGCGCCGCGTGGTCCGGCTTTCCCGCCTTGTCGCGCAGCGTTGGCGAGTAGAAGCCGAGCATGCCGCGGAGCCGCGCGATCTGCCGCCACGCCGACAGCGCCTGGGCGGGGTCGCTGCCGCGCACGGCCCTGGTGAGCGCGGGCACGCCCAGCCGGTCGAGCAGGTCGTCCACGCTGGGCGGGTTCATCCGCGCCTCCTCCCACGCCATGACCTTGAGGATCTCGCCCTGTTGCGCGTTCTCCCGGGTGAGGGCGGCGTTCATCGCGCTCCGCTGGGCGACAAACACCGGTCGAGCGGCGATGGCCTTCGCGCGCGCTGCGGCGGAATCGGCCGCGCCCCACCCGCGCGCGTCGCGCACGAGGGTGCGCGCGGTGAGCTCGGCCAAGTCGAGTTCGCCCTGCGTGGCGAGCGAGTCCACGCGGGCGAGTTCACGGGCGAACGCCGCGCGCACCACCACGGAGTCCACCGCGCGTCGTCCGCCCAGCATGGCGCGCAACTCGAACCAGTCCAGCGACGAGGCGATCTCGGCGGCGGGGGGCCAGGCGTGCGGACCGGCGAAGGTCAGGAAGCGCGCCGGAACGTGCAGGGTGTCGAGCGTGGGGAGAAAGGTGCGCGCCTCGGCATAGTTGAAGTCGCGGTTCCCTGCGGTGAGGGCCACGGCGACGCTCTGGTCGCCCTCCACGATCAGCTCGGTGCCGGGCATGGCCACCGTGGCGCCCGCGCCCAGCACCCCGGCAATGTTCGAGCGATAGTCGCGCCAGATGAGCCAGGCGATGCGCGCCGTGCCACTCATCCCGGCCACGTACACCCGGCGTCCGTCGAGCGGGAAGGCGGTCGAGCCCCAGGACAGGATTGCCGTGGCCGACTCCACCGTTGGCGTTTCATCGCCGTTGTCGGAGCGCGAGTCCTCGGCGCTCGCCACCACCCACCCCAGTCGTTCGGCGGCGGGGGCGAAGGCCTTGAGCATCTCGAGGGCGTGGCCGCCGGGGTCGAGCACGATGAGCAGCGGCGCGCGCGGGCGCTGCGGCTTCGACGGCATGTAGACCGCGAACGGGTGCGTGGGGTCGCTCTTCGCGCGCACATGCTCGGTGATCGTACCGGGGAGGGTGGCGTCCTGTGCCACGAGCGGCGAGGTCGCCCAGGCGAGGGCGAAGAGGAGGTGACGGCTACGCATCCGTCACCATAACCCGGAAGGCGGCATTGGTGCCCGGCCGGAATGCGAAGCGGCGCCTCCCGAGGGGGAGGCGCCGCTTGAGTGCCGATGCTCGCCGGCCGCCGGAACGGCCGGTCGACCAGAGCCACAGGTCGGGATTGAACCGACGACCGCCCGATTACGAATCGGGTGCTCTACCACTGAGCTACTGTGGCAGCGGAGGGAAACGCCACGAGAAAAACGCACGTGCATGCCCTGGCTCGGATTCGAACCGAGACGCCTTACGGCACCACCCCCTCAAGATGGCGTGTCTACCAGTTTCACCACCAGGGCGCTGCATCCCTTCAATTGTCGCACCCGAGTGGCGGCGCGTCCTGCGTCGTGCATCAACTGCCCTGCGTCCTTCGAGCCGATGAACCGAGCAACGGGAGCGACGGGGCTCGAACCCGCGACCTCTCGAGTGACAGTCGAGTGCTCTAACCAAACTGAGCTACGCCCCCAAACACATTCCTTCCGTCCTACACCTTCCAACTTGCCTCTTTCGTCCGCCCGTCAGGGCGAAAGT
>JANLSF010000879.1:0-8124 GCA_031362285.1 Gemmatimonadota bacterium
TGCAGGATGCGTCGCTCATCAGCAGCGCGAAGCAGGCGCTCAACGTGTTCGACTTCGAGCCGGTGGCGAAGAAGAACATCCCGGTGGCGCACTGGGCCTACCTGGCCACGGGCACCGACGACGACGGCACCATTCGCGCGAATCGCGAGGGGTTCGACAAGTGGGCGCTCAGGCCGCGCCGCTTGGTGAACGTGGCCAAGGTGGACGGCAGCGTGACGCTCTACGGCACGCGCTATCCGTCGCCCATCGTCATCAACCCCGTGGGGAGCCAGAAGGCGTTCCACGCCGAAGGAGAGCTGGCGGTGGCGCGTGCGGCCAAGGCCCGCGACCACCTGCAGGTGCTCTCCACCGTGGCCACCACCTCCATCGAGGATGTGATCGCCGCGCGCGGCGGCACGGTCTGGTTCCAGCTCTACCACAACGACGACTGGGCCATCACGAAGCAGATGGTGCAACGCGCCGAACGCGCCGGGAGCGCCGCCGTGGTGTTCACCGTGGACTTGAACGGCGGCAGCAACCGCGAGACGATGATCCGCGGCGCGCGCGCCGACTCGCGCACCTGCACGCAGTGTCACATCGGGGGACCGCCGATCCCGGGGATGCAGGGCGTCACCGACCGCGACAACCGCCGCAAGCCGAACATCATGGGCTACCGCAACGACCCGCCCCAGCCCGAGGTGGGCACGCCGAGCTGGGAGTTCATCGACCGGCTCAAGGCATCCACCACGATGAAGGTGATGATCAAGGGCATCGTCACGAAGGAGGATGCGGAGATCGCCGTTCAACGCGGCGTCGACGGCCTGTTCGTGAGCAACCACGGCGGGCGCGCCGAGAACTCGCTCCGGGCCACGGTCACCTCGCTGCCCGAGGTGGTCCAGGGCACCGGTGGCCGGATCCCGGTGGTGTGCGACGGCGGCTTCCGTCGCGGCACCGACGTCTTCAAGGCCATGGCGCTCGGCGCGAGCTCGGTGGGCATCGGCCGCCCCTACATCTGGGGACTGGGCGCCTTCGGGCAGGAAGGAGTGGAGATGGTGCTCACGCTGCTGCGCAAGGAATTCGAGCTCGTGATGAAGCAGATGGGGACCACCAACATCGCGGCGATCACGCGCGACCACGTCGCGCCGCGGTAGCCGCCCCTACATCCCGATCAGCCCGTTGGCCGAGGCGAGCAGCTTGGCGGCGTCGAATCCGACGCCGCCCTTGAACACGCGCTCGAGCTTCATGATGTCGCTGATGGTCGCGGCGGGGTTGCCGTTGATGAGCAGCAGGTCGGCCTGCTTCCCCGTGGCGATCGTCCCCACGCGGTCCAGCCGCCCGAGGTAGCTCGCGCCGTTCTTCGTGGCGATCGAGATCGCCTCGAGCGGCGTGAAGCCGGCCTCGACGAGCAGCTCGAGTTGACGCCAGTTGTCGAATCCCGCCACGGCGGCGCCGTACGCGGTGGGATCGGTGCCGGCCACGAGCACGCCACCCGCCCGCACGAAGGCGAGTTCGAACTGCATCTCCATGGCGAGCATCCGCGACCGCGGGGCAGAGGCGGGTTGCTGGTCCACCCCGCCACGCATGCGCAGCACGTAGTCGCGGGTGTGCGGGGCCAAGGCAGTGAGCGTGGCGTCGGAGATGGCCGGGCGCCCAGGCGTCAGTGTCTCGAACACGGCCAGCGTGGAGGTGATCGCGACCTTCCGGCGCACGAGCTCGGCGATCAGTGACCGGATCGAGTCGCCCTCGACGCCGAGCGCGAGGTTCGTGGCGGTGGGGACGTCGCCCAGCGGGCACTTGTCCGCCTGCTTGTTGGGGGTGAAGTCGGTGGACGCGGTGAGCCCGTGCTCGAGGTTGTCGATCCCCAGCGCCGCGGCCTCCCGGAAGGTGACCGAGCACAGGTGCCCCGTGACCTTGAGCCCGCGCTTGTGCGCCTCGGTGATGGCCGCGCCGAGGACTTCGCGCGAGACGAACATGTACGCCTTGAACGACGTGGCCCCCTTGTCGGCCCACTCGGCCACGAGCTTGCGGCCGTCCTCCGCGGTGGCGAGTTCGGGCATCTGCGGCGCATCCATGCCGGCGCCGTTGATGTACGGACCGGTGACGTCCATGGCAGGCCCCGGGATCTTCCCCGCGTCGACGTACTTCCGGAGGTTCAGGTCGGCGATGGGGTGCATCGACCCGCCGGTGCGCATGGTGGTCACGCCGGCGCCCAGATAGAGGCGAAGCGCCGTGGCGCCCTGCTCGTGCCAGATGGCGCCCTGACCGCTGGGATAGAACAGGTGCTCGTGCACCATCACCAACCCGGGCATGACGCTCTTCCCCGTGGCGTCGATCACCTGCGCGCCGCCGGGCACGGGGGTGCTCGCGGACGGCCCCACGGCGGCAATGCGTCCGTTCGCCATCACCACCGTCTGGTCCTCGCGCGGGGCGGCACCGGTGCCGTCGATCACCCGCACATGCGTGAGGGCGGTGACGGGCGCGTCGACCGTGATGAAGCGCCGGACGAACGCCGAGGGAGCGGGCGACTGTGCGCCCACCGGAACGGCGAGCCCGGCGAGCACGGTGGCGACTGTGAGCGGACGGAAGATCGACATGACGCGAGGGGCAGAT
This sequence comes from Gemmatimonadota bacterium, assembly GCA_031362285.1. Classification (GTDB taxonomy): domain Bacteria; phylum Gemmatimonadota; class Gemmatimonadetes; order Gemmatimonadales; family Gemmatimonadaceae; genus JACPPC01. The sequence goes on from JANLSF010000879.1 coordinate 2,590, forward strand.
GGACGACGACGGGCGCGTGGCTCGCGGCGGAAGACGGCGAGGCCCGGAATCCAAGGTGCGCCGGTCGAGCCCTTCCGGCAACGGGAACGCGGCGCGAACTTCTGCGGATGATCGCCGACCGCCTCGACCGTGCCGCGCAGTACGCCGGCCTCCCGCCCCGCATCCGCACCGCCCTCGACTGGCTGCGCGCCACCAACCTCACCGCGCTCCCGGTGGGCCGCGTGGACCTCGAGGGAGACAAGCTGTTCGCGCTCGTCCAGGAATACGACACCAAGCCGATGGCCGACGGGCTCTGGGAGGCGCACCGGAGCTACATCGACGTGCAGTACGTGGTGTCGGGGCATGAGCGCATGGGCTACACGCCGCTCGAGACGATCACGGTCACCAAGCCGTACGACGCCGAGAAGGACTACCTGAACGGCACGGGCCCCGGCACCTTCGTGGACGCCCCCGCCGGCATGGTGTTCGTGCTCTGGCCGGGCGACGCGCACATGCCGGGCATGCAGGTGCAGGGCGCGTCGCCGGTGCGGAAGATCGTGCTCAAGGTCGCCCTCGCCGACTGAGCCGCTACTTCCTGGCGGCGGCGGGCCGCACCGCCCCGCTCACGAGGCGGTCGTAGGTGTACACCTCGCCATTCTTGACGACCACCTTCACGCGACGCGTGTCGCCGATCGTCACGAGCGGGTTGCCCTCCACGGCCACCAGGTCGGCGAGGCGCCCCGCGGTGAGCACCCCCAGGTCCTTCTCGAGCCCCACGATCTTCGCGAAGCTGGTGGTGGCGGTGCGCAGCGCCTCCACCGGCGTGAGCCCGTACTCCACGTAGTTCTCCAGCTCGATGTGCAGCGCAAGCCCATACGGGATGATCGGCGCGTCGGTGCCCGCCATCACCCGGCCTCCGCCCCGCACGAGGCTGGTGACGAGCTTCCCCATCGCCTGCATCATGCCGATGGTCGAGGCGAAGGCGGGGGTGCCCTGCCGCGCCGCGATGCCGGCCTTGATCGAAGCCGGGTAGCCGGGCCCGTAGACGATCGTGAGACGCTTGTCGTCGAAGATCTCGGGGTGCTTGCCGGCGAACAGGGCGAAGCCGCCCCCCAGCGCCATCGTGGGGGTGAGGCTCATCCCCGACTTGGCGAGCAGTTCCGACACGTCCTCGTACGACCGCATCAACGAGGTCGCCTTGGGGCTGTAGCCGCGCCGGCTGGTGCCGGTGATGTGCTCCACATGGTCGGCGCCGAACGCCACCGCCGGGTAGAGCTCGTGCGAGGCAACCGGGATCCCCATGGCGTGGGCGTCGGCGATGACGCGGCTCTGCAGCGCATCGGGGAGCCGCACGTAGGTCTTGATCAGGCTGAAGTCGAGTGCGCCGGCGCGCTCGAGTTCCTGCTGCAGCTGTGCCCCCGGCGTCATGGCGTTGTTGAACGCGTAGTAGATGCGCTCGCCGTCGAAGATGCGCCCGGTGGCCAGCTCACGGGGGCCGACGCGCACCCCCGATTCCACCGCCTCGCGCCGCTCGCGCATCATGAACGGCTCCGACGCGGGGTCGCGCACGGTGGTGATGCCGTACGCCAGCCAGCTGCGCCCGAGTGCCTCTCCCGCACCAAACCCGATGTGGGCGTGCGCGTCGGCCAGCCCGGGCATGACGGTGAGCCCGCTCGCGTCCACGACGCTGTCGCGGTGGTAGGCGGCGCCATGCGGCACGATCCGCTCGATCCGGTGGCCGCGCACGATCACGTCCACGTCGGTGATCACCTTGTCGGCCTGTCCGTCCCAGAAGCGGCCGGCATGCACGACCACGCGTCGCGCCGGATTGCGACGCGTCCACAGCATGAGGGCGTCGACCTTCTCCACGCGACCATCCACCACGTCCACGCGCCGCAGCCCGTCGGTCACCTGGAACACGAGCGTGCGGCTGTCGGCGCTCCAGCTCGGCGCGTTGGCCAGCTCCTCGCTCACGCGCACCGGTGATCCGGCCGGCTCACCGTTCGCCTGCACGGGCATCGTCCAGAGCAACCCGTCCTGGATGAACGCCATGCGCCGCCCGTTGGGTGACCACGCCGGTCCGTCGATGCCGCGCGTGGTGATGCCGCGCCCGCCCGGCGGGATCACCCACCGGTCGCCCGTGCCCTCGCGCGACATGATGAGGATCTCGTTGCGCCCCTCGCGGAAGCGCGCCGAGTTGGCGTGGAGCGCCGTCACGGCGATGTAGCGGCCGTCGTACGAGAAGGTCGCGCGCGAGGGCCCGAACAGGTTGGTGCGAAGGGTGCGGATGGCCCCGGTGGCCAGCGCGACCACCTGCACCTCGGTGCCGAGCCCGCGCTGGGCCTGGAAGACGATCTCCTCGCCGTCGGGCGTCCACGCCGGCAGCGCCGCGCCACCGCTCGTGGTGGTGAGTGCCCGCTCCGCGCCGGTGGTCACGGAGCGCAGCCAGATCTCCATGGTGCCGCTCCGGTCGCTCACGTAGGCCAGCGTGTTGCCGTCGGGCGACCACGCGGGGTCCATCTCCATGTACGGATCGCGCGTGAGCTGTTCCAGCTTGCCGTCGCGGGCCACGTACAGGTCGCCCACCGCCACGAACGCCACCGCTTGGCCGTCGGGCGACACGGCCGGCGACACGAGTCCGAGCGCCTTCGACGGCTTGGCCCCGTCGAAGTCGCGCGCACGGCGGGTGTACGCCGATCGCGTGAAGGTGAGTCGCGCCTCGAACGGCACGCTCCCGAACGGGGCGCCAGAGAGCGTGATCCCCTCGATGCGACCATTCGCCGTGTAGACCATGACGGTGTCGTTCATCCACGTGGCCCGGAACGGAAACGCATCCCCGTCGACGCGCGAAACGGCGCGCGGTTCGCTGCCCTTCTCCGCCACCATCAGGCGACTCGTGCCGTTGGCGACCAGGGTGAAGCTCACCCGACTCGCATCGGGGTTCCACGCCGCGCCGGCGGCGGCGCCGGCGACCGCCGCCCATTTGGCGTGCACGCCGTCGGCACTGCGTGTCCAGATGCCCGGGCCGTCCGAGCGCGTGGACACGTACGCGATGGCGCCGCTCGGCCGGTGCACGGCAGGCGCGAAGTCGTCGCCCGGACTCGTGGTCAGCTGCTCCAGCACCCCCGTCGCCATGTCGAGCCGCCAGATATCGTAGTTGCCGCTCCGGTCGGACGAGAAGACGAGGGTGCGGGCATCGGCGAAGTCCGGCTCGCGATCGTCGTACGGGCCGCTCGTGTGCTGGCGCAGGTCCCGGCCGTCCTTGGCCACGCTCCAGATGTGCCAGGTGCCGTCGCGGTACGACTGGAAGGCGATCCGCTGCCCGTCCGGCGTCCACACCGGCTGGCGCGCCTCGGTGATGAGGTCGGTGAGCACGGTGGCCGCGCCGCCCTCACGCGGCATCGTCCAGAGGCGCCCCTGCAGGTCGAACGCCACGTTGCGTCCGTCCGGCGAGATGGCGACGGCGATGTTGGTGCCTTCGTGCAGGCGCACGTCGACCGTGGTGGACTGGGCGACGGCGTGACCCGCAGCAACCGCCGCGGCGAGGGCAGCAAGGACGATCTGGTGGGATGCGCGCATCCCCAAATGTGGACCGGTCCACCGGGGACGCCAGACCCGCGCGCGGCCGGCTGGCCGCCGCCGCGCAGGAATGGGCCGGACGGCCTGCGCCGAGCCCCTCTAGAACAACCGCTTCCGCGCCTCGGGCCGTGCAAAGGCGTTGGTCGGGTTGTGGTTGTTGATGGTCAGGATCTTCTTCCACAACTCCATGGCGGCGGCGCTGTCGCCGGTCTTCTCGTACGCCTGCGCCATCAACGAGAGCACGAAGGGGTCGTTCTGCTGCGCCTGCTTCAGGTCAGCGATCGCCGTCGGCATGTCCCCCGTGAAGAAGGCCACGTAGCCGGTGAGGTAGGGCAGGAAGCTCAGCTGGCCCGGGTTCGTCCCCTTGTCGAGGAAGGCCTTGGCATGCCCCACATGCATGGCCGCCTGCGCCTTGTCTCCCTTCCGCGCCGCGAGGCGGGCGAGCGCGTTGTGGAACCGGAATCCCCAGAGGTCCTTGGCCGAATCGGGCAGCACGGGCTGCTTGAGCGCCGTCTCGTAGCCGGTCTTGTACCACGCCTGCGCGACGTCGAGCTTTTCGCTCTCGATGCACAGGCGCGCCAGCTCGTTCGCGACCTCGGCGGCGGCGTTGTAGTCGACTCTCGCCATCTCGATGTCGAACGCCTGCTTCGCGTAGCGGACCGCCCCGTCGCAGTTGCGCTCGAAGGCGTAGGAGAAGGCCATGCTGCGGAGCGCGCCCGTCTTCTGCGCCGGCGTCGCGGCGTCGATGGCCTTGGCCAGCGAGGCCCGCGCCTCCGCGTAGCGACCGAGCAGGTCGAGGGCCACGCCATTCGACGCGTTGGCCTCGTACATCGCGGGGTTGATCGCGAGGGCCTTGGCGTAGCTGGCGACCGCCTCGACGTGCTTCCCCTGCGACGCCAGCTTGCGCCCCTCACGCACGAGGTCGCCGGCCGGTCCGGACGGAAGCGGGGCGCCCTGCGCACGCACCGCGAGCACGGGCGAGGCGAACACGACGGCCGCGAGAACGGCACGGTGCAGGGCGGGGCGGAGTCGCATGGTCGGTCGGGTCAGGGGAAAGGGCGCGCGGCACGTCCCACCGCGCGTACCAGAGCCTAGCCGCCGTCGTCTGCGGGCGCCACGGCCAGCGACGGACCCGCTCCTACCAGGGCCGCCCGGGGCAGCGTGCGGCGCGGACCCCACGCGCCTTCAGCATGGTCGCCTCCTGCGTGCAGGCCGCCTTGATCACCCCGGCCACGCTGTCCGCGACCCCACCCAACCCTGCCTCGTGTGCGCGGACGACATGCCGCATGGCGGCGGCATAGGCACCGTCGGCGAGCGCGCGCTCCGCCGAGTCGACCCAGGCGCGCCCTGCGCCATCGGTCGCCGCCGGTGCGGCCGGGGCCGATGCGGTCTGCGGCGCCGTGATCGGAGCGCTCGGCAGTGACACGGACGCGGCGGGCGGTGACGAAGGTGCCGGGATCGGCGATCCGCTCGTGCGCGCGACCACGACGCCAACGGCGATCACGAACACGAACAGCACGCCCGCGCCGACGAGCAGCCGGGAGCGCGCGCTGCGCCCCGGAGCCGCACGAGCCGCGGGCGACGGCGCGGAGACCGCCGTGTCCGGAATCGGGGGCGTGACGGGCGCCACGACCGGGCGCGACTCGCGCGTCCTGGGGATCACCAGCGTCGCCTTGCCCGCCGCCAGCGAATCGGGGGTCGGTGCCAAGGCCGCCTGCCGGAGCAACTGCGCATAGGCGCGGGCGCTCTGCGGACGATCGGCCGCCTTCATCTCCATGCCCACGGCGATCGCGAGACTGAGGGCTTCGGGCACCCCGGCCACCAGCTCATGCAACGGTTGCGTGGCAAAGCCCGTGGCGCGCGCGGGAGCCGAGTGCGGCAGCCGCCCGGAGATGAGCCAGTAGGCCGTGGCCGCGACGGCATAGAGGTCGGTGGGCGGTCCCTGTCCGGCGCCGGAGTACTGCTCGAGCGGCGCGA